>JACESW010000062.1 GCA_013911625.1 Cryomorphaceae bacterium
TCTTTGCACGCTCATTCAGATGGGGAACTAATGAAGACCAAGGACTTTACCATAACATATATTGGCTTAAAGCTTGGTTCTCACGAGTTTAATTACGATTTGAATGATACGTTCTTTGAACTTTTTGAATTCTCAGACTACAGCGGCCTAAAAGGTATGGCTCAGATGAAAATGTTGAAAAGTGAAACTGTTCTTGATTTGGACTTTTCATTCAGCGGAAGCATCACTGCACCTTGCGACGTGACCAACGAACCCTATACTCAGGAACTGGAAAATAGTTTCTCCATGCAGGTAAAGTTTGGTGAGGAATACAACGACGAAAACGATGAGTTACTCATCTTGCCGCACGGCGAACACTCGTTTAACATTGCTCAGTACATGTACGAACTAGTCGTTTTAAGCATTCCGCCTAAACTAAATGGACCGAATGCTGGAAATGGCCTTGAGGATTTTATTGAAGACGAAGAAGAAAATGAAAAAGAGACTGATCCTAGATGGGATCAATTAAAAAACTTGTTGAATAATAAATAGTATTAGATATGGCACATCCTAAGCGCAGACAGTCAAGCACGAGAAGAGACAAGCGCAGAACTCATTACAAAGCGGCCGATCAGCAATTAGCGATTTGCCCTACTACTGGCGAAGCACACCTTTACCATCGTGCACACTGGCACGAAGGAAAACTTTACTACAAGGGTAAAGTAGTTATGGAGAAGGCATAAGCCTTTGCTAATAAATCATTGATTTACAGATAAGTAGCCCCTAAAAAGGCTACTTTTTCTTTTTTAAATGAGGTTTTAAAAATAGACCGCCTATTTTAGCCCACTCAACAAAGCACGATGAAAGCAGCAATTACAGCGATCGGAGGGTATGTTCCAGAGTATGTTCTAACGAATGCCGAGTTAGAAACCATGGTCGAAACCAATGACGAATGGATTACTACTCGAACCGGAATTAAGGAGCGTCGCATCCTTAAACCAGAAGAAGGCCGCGGTGCCTCTTATCTAGCAATCAAAGCCGTTGAAGCCATGAAGGAAGAATACGGTGTAAGCGTTGAAGACGTTGACCTCGTAATTCTAGCTTCAGTAACTGGTGATATGCCGGTTGCAATAACTTCAGCATATATCGCACAAGAGATAGGTGCCAAGAATGCCTACGCTTTTGACCTGCAAGCAGCATGTTCTTCGTTCTTATATGCAGTAAGTAATGCAGCAGCCTATATTGAATCTGGTAAATACAAGAAAGTACTGGTCGTGGGCTCTGATGTCATGAGCTCTATTGTGGACTATACAGACCGTACTACCTGTATCTTGTTTGGTGATGGATGTGGGGTCGCTCTCATGGAGCCGAACTATGAAGGTCTTGGTGTACAAGATGAGCTTCTACGTACGGACGCTACAGGACGAGATTTCTTGCGTATTGAAGCTGGTGGGTCTTTCCTTCCGCCGTCTCATGAGACCATAGACAATAAACAGCACGCCATCCGTCAAGAAGGTCAAAGCGTTTTCCGCTTCGCCGTGAGTCGCATGGCAGATACTTCTGCAGAACTTTTAGAAAAAAATGGACTTACAGGTGATGATGTGGCCTATTTGGTTCCACACCAAGCCAATTTGAGAATCATCGATGCTACAGCGCGTCGTATGGAATTGACCAAAGACAAGGTTGTTGTGAACATTGAAAAGTACGGCAACACCACCTCTGCTACTATCCCACTCGGGATGTGGGACTACAGAGATAAATTCAAGAAAGGTGATAACATCTTCTTCGCAGCCTTCGGTGGAGGATTTACGTGGGGAGCCATGTGGGTCAAATGGGCCATCGATAAAAAATAACTCGTAAATTCATATTCCTAAATACACAAGAACATGGACTTGAAAGAAATCCAAGCGCTCATCAAATTCGTTGCTAAAAGCGGCGCTCAAGAAGTGAGTCTAGAAACTGAAGATTTCAAGATTAACATTAAAACTGCATCAGAAGGTTCTGATCAGCCAACCATTATTCAAACCGTTGCTCCACAGGCTGCCATGCCAGTTGCTGCAGCTCCAGCACCAGCTGCTGCCCCGGCTCCTGCTGCTCCTGCTGCAGAAGCTCCAGCAGAGGACAACAGCAAATACATCGAGGTAAAGTCTCCAATGATTGGAACATTCTACCGCAGCCCATCTCCAGACCAAGATGCTTTTGTAAAAGTCGGTTCTGAGATTAAGCCAGGTGATGTGCTGTGTATCGTTGAGGCGATGAAGCTCTTCAACGAGATTGAAAGTGAAGTAAGTGGTAAGATTGTTAAAGTCTTAGTTGACGATCAAAGCCCTATCGAATACGATCAGCCATTGTTCTTGGTAGATCCTTCGTAACCTTACGAAAACACACTCGTTATGTTTAAGAAAGTACTCATTGCCAATAGGGGTGAGATCGCACTTCGCGTGATTCGTACCTGCAAAGAAATGGGCATCAAAACGGTGGCCGTTTACTCTAAAGCAGATGCAGATTCATTGCACGTTCGTTTCGCAGACGAAGCAGTTTGTATTGGTCCTGCAGCATCTTCGGAAAGCTACCTCAGCATTCCTAACATTATTGCTGCTGCCGAAATTACCAATGCCGACGCTATTCACCCGGGATACGGGTTCTTGAGTGAGAATGCAAAGTTTTCACGCATCTGTGCAGAGCACGGCATCAAGTTTATCGGTGCTTCTGGTGATCAGATTGATAAAATGGGAGACAAGGCAACTGCCAAAGAGACCATGAAAGAAGCCGGTGTACCATGTGTGCCAGGCTCCGAAGGTATCCTAGAAACCTATGAAGATGCAGTAACTAAAGCCCGTGACATAGGCTACCCAGTAATGATCAAAGCGACCGCCGGTGGTGGTGGTAAGGGTATGCGTGCCATTCTAGAGGAGAGCGAACTTCAAGGCGCATGGGACAGTGCTCGCCGCGAGGCTGCAGCTGCCTTTGGCAACGACGGCATGTACATGGAGAAACTTATACTTGAGCCGCGTCACATTGAAGTTCAGATTATCGGCGATAGCTTCGGTAAGGCTTGTCACTTGAGTGAGCGTGATTGTTCTGTACAACGTCGCCATCAAAAATTGGTTGAAGAAACACCTTCCCCATTTATGACGGATAAACTCCGTAAGAAAATGGGCGAAGCAGCTGTGAAAGCAGCAGAATATATCGCTTATGAGGGTGCAGGTACTGTAGAGTTCCTAGTAGATAAGGATAGAAACTTCTACTTCATGGAAATGAATACGCGTATCCAGGTAGAACACCCGATTACCGAACAAGTAGTTGGCTTTGATCTCATCCGTGAACAGATTAAAGTTGCTGCTGGAGAGCCAATTTCTGGTAAAAACTACTTGCCTCAGATGCACAGCATTGAAGTTCGAATCAATGCGGAAGATGCATTTAACGACTTCCGTCCTTCGCCAGGAGTGATTACTTCATTCCACGCGCCAGGTGGTCACGGTGTTCGTTTAGATACGCACTGTTACAGCGGCTACGCTATCCCACCGTATTACGACTCTATGATCGCCAAACTGATCATTACTGCACGTACGCGTGAGGAATCTTTGGACAAGCTAGAGCGTGCTTTGGACGAATTTATCATCGAAGGAATTAAAACAACTATCCCGTTCCACCAGCAATTGATAAAGAACGAAAAGTTCCGCGAAGGTGTATACACTACTAAATTTATGGAAGACTTCGTATTGGAAGATCCAGCGGAGTAATATTCAAACAAATTCTTTTTAGAACCCCCCTTCTTTCGAGTAGGGGAGTTTTGTTTGCTTTGACCTTTTGGTTACAAGCTTTCCTTTTTCTGTTATGCATTGGCCAATTTACCATCGGATGTTTGTAGCGTTAAAAAACAGTTGACATGGCAAGCAAAAATTTAATTTGGGCGGACAAGGCCCTATTCGAAAAAAACTTAAAAGGAAAAACGTATATCATCACTGGGGCGAACTCAGGTGTTGGTTTTGAAACCGCACAACAACTTGTAAAGCAAGGAGCGCACGTGGTTATGGCTGTTCGTCGCACTGAGGCAGGAAAAGAAGCCGCTAAAAATTTCGGCTCGTTTGAAGGGACATATGAGATTATGAGATGTGACCTCGCAGATTTAGAATCTGTTAGAGCGTTCGTTGAAGCCTTCCTTAAAAAGCACAAGCAATTGGATGGTTTGGCATGTAATGCGGGTATGGTCAACATGAAGAATGAGCCCATCTACACTAAAGACGGCTTTGAGATCACTATGGCCGCGAGTTTCTTCGGACACTTTTTAATGACAGAATTGCTACTCGATACCTTGAAAGCTACGCCAGAAGCAAGAATGATTATACTTTCTTCCGTGGTGCACGCGGGCAGCCCTAAAAACCGCTACCAAGTACACTTGGACGACCTGCATTGGAAGAATAGAAAATACAACAACTTCGCAGCCTACGGTGAGGCAAAGACTGCATCGGTTCAGTATGCGATGGAACTTGCAAAGCGCTTAGAAGGTACTGGAGTTACCACCTACTCTATTCACCCCGGGTGGGCACGATCGAACTTTGGAAAAGGCGGCGGTGCATTTATGGACGCATTGATGGGTATGTTGACCCCTGTATTCTCTGCGCTTGGCTTTAGTGATAGCAGCTGGGAAAGCGCACAGACTTCATTGCATTGTCTATTGTCGGACGATGTTTCTAAACACAGCGGTGAATACTTCAGTCAGCACAGTGTTCTTTATAGGGATAAGGAGTGTAAGAAAGGTGGTTGGCCAATGAAATCGCCAAACCCACATGCCAACGATATGGAAGCCGCGAAAAAAATCGTTGCTACAGCGCGTCCTTTAGTAGGCCTATCTTAGTAGCTCCGTAGCCCTAACTATGAAGAGACTATTTAAGATGATTGGATTTATACTTGGAGGTTCCCTTCTATTGATGGTGATCATTGTTGCAATATTCGTAAATGTGAGTCCACAAATGGGCGGCAAGCATTCTAACGAGGATATAATTCGTTACCATGAAAGCGGCCATTATGTCGATGGTAAATTCATGAATCTTGTAGAAACGACTATGGATTTCACCTTCTCAAGCTCTATTGATTTGATGAAGGCCTATATCAAGGGTAACCCTAAGTCCAAGCCGGATCACGAATTACCGGTTCTGGACGCAGATTCCACTGAAATTGCAAAGAATCGCGACGAAAGGCTTATTTGGTTCGGCCACTCTGCCTTCCTGCTTCACTTGGATGGAAAGAATATTCTAATTGACCCAATGCTTGGTCAACATCCGTCTCCAAGCCCTCTCGTGGGGACAAAAAGATTCACTGAAAAACTTCCTATCGAGGTTGAAGAGTTGCCAGAAATTGATGCCGTATTGATCTCGCACGATCATTACGATCATTTAGATTATGGAAGTATTCAAGCATTAAAAGACAAAACCAAGGACTTCTATGTTCCATTAGGCGTTGGGGCACACCTTCGAGCTTGGGGTATAGACAGCAGTTGTATTCATGAGCACAATTGGTGGGATGAAAATCGAATTGACTCCATCGAGATCGCCTTTACTCCATCGAGACATTTTAGCGGACGTGGGTTGAATAATAATTCTTCAACCCTATGGGGTTCTTGGGTAATACACGGCACCAACAATAGGCTCTTCTTTAGTGGAGATAGTGGTTATGGAACTCATTTTAAGGACATCGGTGAAAAGTATGGGCCCTTTGATTTCGCAATGCTAGAGTGTGGGCAGTATAATAAGAACTGGACTCAAATTCACATGGCCCCTGAAGAGACAGCCATGGCAGCCGTAGATATAGGAACGAAGGGCATGATGCCTATACACTGGGGGTCTTTCAAGCTGGCATTACACGACTGGAACGAACCTGCAAAACGGGTTACTCAGAAAGCGAAGGAATTGGAAATGCCTATCTTAATTCCAAAGATTGGTGCTCCGATTCCTCTGGATACATTGAACTACGACCAAGAGATTTGGTGGAACTGACATAAAACCCTTGAAACATGACAGATTTACTACGCATTACTAGCGTGTCTCAATTTCACGAACTGCTTGGCCTACCAGCGCCTCAACACCCTTTGATTAGTTTTATCAAAGAAGATGAAGGAATGAATATGGAGGGAATGGACGAAGCATTGTTCAATGTTCGATTCACCTCAGATATGTATACCGTCATGTTTAAGGACAAGGTAAGTGGCTCTTTAGGCTACGGTAGAAGTTCTTATGATTTTCAAGAAGGAACACTCATCTTTGGAAGCCCTGGTCAGGTATTCACTTCACCCAAAAAAGAGCAGCTTCAAGGCAATATGGGCTGGACGTTGCTGTTCCATCCGGATTTGCTTTTAAAGTCGCCGCTCAACCATAACATCGACAGTTTTACCTACTTCTCTTATGAAGTAAACGAGGCACTCCATTTAAGTGATAAAGAGGCCAATGTTGTGCTTCAAGTCATTGAGCAAATTAAAACCGAATATGCTCAGAACATTGATCAACACAGTCAAAACCTCATTGTATCGAATCTCGAACTGCTTTTGAGCTACTGCATGCGCTTTTACGACCGTCAGTTTTACACGCGAACAAATATGAATAGCGATTTTGTGAGCCAATTCGAGAGGCTCCTAAAAGCCTATTTCGCCTCAGGATTGCATTTGACACATGGCATTCCTTCACTCTCCTATTTCGGTGCTGAAATGAATATGTCAGCACATTACCTAAGCGACCTATTGAAGAAAGAAACGGGTAAGGGAATCAAAGAATACGTAGACGACTACATCGTCCGTTCTGCTAAGGGCATGCTTCTAGGATCTAACGACTCCATCAGCCAAATCGCTTATGATTTAGGCTTCGAATACCCTCAAAGCTTTTCGCGGCTGTTTAAAAAGAAAGTAGGGCAGAGCCCCGGGGACTACCGTAAATTGAATTAAACAAAAAAGCCCGAGCAGTTGCTCGGGCTTTTTTTATTTGGAGCAGACCTAAAAGAGTTTTCTAGGAGCGTGGCAATAAGGAGTTCCTCCTTTGTTGTCGTAATAATCTTGATGGTAGTTTTCTGCAGAATAGAATTCAGCGGCAGGAAGGATTTCCGTAGCTACATCATACCCTTTGGCAATCAACAGGTTTTTGAGTTTCTGTGCCGTTTTTCGTTGTGCTTCGTTCTGGAAGAATACTGCACTGCGGTATTGAGGACCAATATCCGGACCCTGACCGTCGCGTTGGGTAGGGTCGTGCGTTTCAAAAAATACACGGGCCAATTCCTCAAAACTTACCTGCTCTGGATCAAAGACTACGTGCACTGCCTCATAATGTCCAGTGCGCTTCGTACACACTTCACGGTACGTAGGATTCTTCACCACACCACCAGTGTAGCCACATGTCG
>JACESW010000063.1 GCA_013911625.1 Cryomorphaceae bacterium
CTATTACTTCTGGCTACAGCTTCAGCACTATTCTCATGTGAACGCTTCGCTGAAGGAGTTGCACGTGACATTGATATGCCGCCGCACAATCCACAGATTGCCGGTTCACTTTTTATTGACTCTAGGGATTCCATGCTCAGTGCTACTGTGAGTGAGACTCGGGGTCTTTTTGACACGACCAAAACGGGTATACTCAAAGATGCTGAACTCACCCTATTGAAAGACGACGTGCCTTTGCACGAATGGAACACCCTAAGCATTTATGAAACTTACGACAAAGACCTCGGCGACCGTATTGGTATTCTGGACGGCGAGATCACCTTTGAGGTCAGTCATCCGGATTACGAAACCGTACATGCCGTACAGCGCTTCCCACAAAAGGCAGATTTCTCAGCTGAAGTGGATTACGGGGCAACGACTTGGTTTACCGAGACCTCGGATGAATTGACCCTTGAGTTCAATGACATCCCGGGCGAGAATCAGCATTACATGATCTCAATCGACCTCCACTACCGCAACGGGCTCAGTGGTCAGGATACCTCTGAGTATTTCCCATTGTGGCTAGAGACCAATAACCAAAATGCTCAGCCCATAAACGAAGGCGGCTTCCTCCTTTCAGAAGAGGGTGTTGATCGCAACTTGAAAATTCGTTTTGCCACTGGGGTCAATTCTTTTGACTACCTCTTCTTGGTGGAATACCGCATTACGGTAAAAACACTGAGCGACGAGATGTATAAATTCTACCAGAGCTACCAGGCCTTAGATAATGCCCAAGGCAACCCCTTTGCGGAACCGGTCATTTTGTATTCGAACATGAGCAACGATGTTGGCTGCTTCGGTGTCAGTACGACCGTACGTAAATGGGAAGGCTAAAAATTCTCAACGCATAAAAAAGGCGGCCCTACGGGACCGCCTTTTTTGTTTGAATATTCGTTGCTTACAGCTCCATCAGAACAGAACCCCATGTAAAGCCAGCCCCAAAGGCTGCTAAACATATGGTATCCCCTTCCTTCACTGCACCGGTCTGCACCGCTTCAGACAAAGCAATAGCAATAGATGCTGCTGTGGTATTTCCGTATTTCTGGATGTTGTTAAAGACTTGGTCGTCTCTAAGTCCCATGCGCTTCTGAATAAATTGAGCGATACGCAGGTTGGCTTGGTGCGGGATCAAACAATCGATCTGATCGGGCATCATACGATTCGTTTTTAATGCTTCACCGATCACTTCTCCAAAGCGCACTACGGCGTGCTTAAAGACGAAGTTCCCGTTCATCTGTGGGAAGTGAATCTCTGGAATAATGCCTTTCTGATCGTATTCATCTAACCAATGCTGAGTCCCAAAACCCTTCATAGTGAGTTCCTCTTTATGCTTCCCCTCACTGTGCATGTGGCAGCTCATAATACCTTTATGGCCTTCTGGTGCGCGCGAAACCACTGCAGCCCCTGCGCCATCGCCGAAAATGACACTAAGTCCACGACCGCGGGTTGTTTTATCTAGAAATGGACTTTGAAGTTCAGCTGCAACGACCAATACATTTTCATACATCCCCGTCTGCACAAAGGCATTGGCAATAGAGGTTGCATAGATGAATCCTGAACAGGCATTGCGGATATCCGTAGCTCCGATGGTACCCATTTCCATCGCTTCCTGAACTTGGACACCACAGCCTGGGAAATAATAATCTGGACTAATAGTGGCAAATACGATGTGATCAATATCGTCTTTGGTGAGTCCGGCATTTTCAATAGCCATTGTAGCGGCTTTGATGCCCATAGTGGCAGCGGTGTTGCCGTCGCCTTCTTTGACCCATCGACGCTCTTCGATACCCGTTCTTTCACGGATCCACTCATCGTTGGTATCCATGAATGTACCCAGGTCGTCGTTTGTTACAATGTTTTCAGGAACATAATGGCCTACGCCAGTAATTCGTGCTCTGTGCATGCGTTCTGTGTTAAGGAGTTGTTGTGTATTAGGGCTTTAAGTTAGCGCAAAAATGACACATTAACTTGCCAACCTGTCAGTAAAATTTGGCGCTAGACCGAATGGCACAAACGTTGCCCTATGCTTGAAAACCTAAAAAGAAAAAACATGTCTAAAGGATCAATTAATGTAACCGCGCAGAACATCTTTCCAATCATCAAGAAGTTCTTGTACAGCGACCATGAAATTTTCCTACGCGAGCTTGTTTCCAATGCCGTAGATGCTACTCAAAAGCTTAAAACGTTGACCAACCTTGGCGAAGCCAAAGGTGAATTGGGTGACCTTACCATCCACATTAACGTGGATAAAAAAGCTAAAACGCTCAGCATTATCGACCGTGGTATTGGTATGACTGCGGAAGAGATTGACAAATACATCAACCAAGTGGCCTTCTCCGGTGCTGAGGAATTTGTAAAAGAATACGAAGGCAAGATGGAAGGTGCTGATCTTATCGGCCATTTCGGGCTTGGGTTCTACTCTGCCTTTATGGTCGCTAAGAAAGTAGAAATCCTTACCAAATCGCATAAAGATGCCGCCGCCGTACAGTGGAGCTGTGAAGGAAATCCTGAATTTGAATTGGTCACTATTGATAAAGAAGACCGAGGAACGGAGATTCGCTTGCACATCGCAGAGGACAGCGAAGAATTTTTGGAGGAGAGCAAAATCAATGAATTGTTGAGCAAATACGCCAAATTTATGCCGGTGAGCATCCAGTTTGGTGAGAAGGACGAGAGCTACAACGCAGCAGCAGAAGGCGAAGAGGCGAAATGGGAAACGAAAAAAGTACCGAACGTCATTAACAACACGAACCCGGCATGGGTACGCACTCCGAGCGAATTGACGGCAGAAGATTACAAAGAATTCTACCGTGAACTCTACCCAACAAGTTTTGACGAGCCGCTCTTCAACATTCACTTGAACGTGGACTTCCCTTTCAATCTGACTGGGGTATTGTACTTCCCGAAAATCAAACCGAACGTAGAGCCGCAGCGTAACAAGATTCAGTTGTTCCAAAAGCAGGTGTTCGTAACCGATAGTGTTGAAGGTATTGTTCCTGATTTCTTAACCCTCTTACACGGGGTGATCGATTCACCAGACATCCCGCTAAACGTAAGCCGCTCGTACCTCCAAGCAGACGGTAATGTGAAGAAGATCTCTTCACACATCACGAAAAAAGTTGCGGATAAATTGGACGAGATGTTCCGCAAGGACCGCGAAGACTTCGAGGCTAAGTGGAACGATATGAAGATCATCATCGAATACGGTATGTTGACCGAAGACAAGTTCTTTGACAAGGCGAAGAAATTCGCGTTGTACGAAGATACTGAAGGCAAACTGCACACTTTTGATGCCTACCTAGAATCTATCAAGGAGAACCAAACGGATAAAGACAAAAAGACGGTAGTGCTCTACGCTTCGCACAAGGACGGACAGCACAGCTACATCCAGGCAGCGAAAGCCAAAGGATACCAAGTCTTGCTTCTAGACTCTCCGCTGACGTCACACTTGATCCAAAAGCTCGAAGGTGAACACAAAGACACCACCTTCGCTCGTGTAGATTCTGATTTGATCGATAACCTCATCAAGAAAGACGAAACACGCGTTGCCAAACTTAGCGAGAAGCAAAAGGAAGAGTTGAAAACGCGCCTTGAAGCCATCGTGCCAAAAGAGAAATTCACCTTGAAACTCGAGGATATGGACTCTACCGAGGCTCCCCTCGTAATCACTGTACCTGAATTCATGCGCCGTATGAAAGAAATGCAGATGACTGGCGGTGGTGGTATGATGGGTATGAGCGATTTCCCTGAGATGTACGACCTCGTGGTAAACGCCAACCACAGTCTAGCTTCGAAGATTCTCGATACCGATGACGAAGGAGCGCGTTCTACATCGGTGAACCAAGCTTTAGATCTCGCCAAGCTGCAGCAGAACTTGCTCCACGGTGAGGAGCTCACTGCCTTCATCGCTCGTTCTTACGAGATGCTCGGTGACGAGTAGATTAAATGTTGATTAAATATTCCTTGGTCCAAGGAATGTCTGAGGGGGCTCCGGCCCCCTTTTTGTATTTTTGAGGCTCACTCAATACGTATCATTACATGAGCACAGACGTACTCTCCTTAGCTACAAAAAACGCAACGCTCTGGACTTCAGATATTTTCGATGAAGCTACCCGAGCGGAGGCACAGGCACTTCTTGATAAAGGCGGCGATGATTTGATCGAACCGTTCTACAAAGACCTTGACTTCGGAACCGGCGGTATGCGCGGTATCATGGGGGTAGGTACCAATAGGATTAACCCGTATACACTAGGTGCAGCAACCACAGGATTGATCAACTATGCCAAGGAAACCTACGGACGTGAAGATTTAAAGGCGGTAATCGCCTACGACAGCCGCAACAACTCTCAAGCTTTTGCCCGTAAAGTTGCCGAGGTATTGAGCGCCAACGGTGTATACACGTACTTATTTGAAGAATTACGCCCTACTCCAGAGCTCAGCTTTGCTGTACGCGAGCTAGGCTGTGACTTCGGTATCGTGTTGACAGCATCCCACAATCCAAAAGAGTACAACGGCTACAAGGTATATTGGAACGACGGTGGTCAATTGGTCCCGCCACACGACGGCGGCGTGATTGCTAAGGTGCGTCAAACAGGTTTTGAGGACATCAATTGGAACGCCAACGAAGACCTCATCGAAACGATCAGCGAAGCTATTGACTCAAAATACATTGCCAATGTCGTGGCGCAAAGCCTCAACAACGACGGTAAAGAGGATCTTAAAGTAGTATTTACCGCCTTGCACGGAACTTCTATCGTGAGTGTCCCTCCTGCCCTTAAGGCTAGCGGTTTTACCAACGTACACATCGTTGAAGAACAAGCCACGCCAGACGGTAATTTCCCGACGGTAGCTAGTCCAAATCCTGAAGAAGGTGCTGCCCTCGCCATGGGTATTGCGCAAGCCGAAGCCAGCGGTAGCGATATCGTCATTGGTTGTGATCCAGATACAGACCGAGTAGGTATTGCAGTAAATGATGGTACAGGTAAGATGCAGCTGCTCAACGGAAACGATACCGCAGCACTGCTTGTGCACTACGTTCTAAGCCAAGCCGATGCCAACAATGCAGTACCTGAAAATCCATTCACTGCAGCTACAGTCGTAACTACAGATTTGATCGCCAAAATATCAGAGCACTACAACATCCCTTGTTTCCGTTGTTTGACAGGATTCAAATGGATCGCAGATATCATCAACAACAAACCGGAGATGAACTTCATGGTCGGTGGTGAAGAGAGCTACGGCTATCTGATTGGTGATTCTGTCCGTGATAAAGATGCGGTTGCTTCTGCAGTAATGATCGCTGAAATGGCTGCCTACGCCAAAGCCCAAGGTCGTAACGTTTTAGAGCAATTAGAAACCATTCACCGTGAGTTTGGCCAATACCAAGAACGTCTTATTTCAATTACCAAGAAAGGACGCTCAGGCGCCCAGGAAATCGCCGATATGATGACTGCCCTACGCAACGACCCACCAAAAACGTTGGCGAGCTCTCCGGTAGTCATTGCTATCGACCACAGCAACTCCACTCAAACCGATCTGCGTACAGGAGCGACTTCTAGCACGGAATTACCTGCTTCTAACGTATTGCAGTTCATCACTGCAGCTGGAGATAAGGTCAGTGCCCGTCCGTCTGGAACTGAGCCTAAAATCAAGTTCTACTTCAGCGTATGTACGACCACTGGGGACAGCCACGCTGAAACCAAGGCAGAACTTGAAAGAAAGATTGATACCTTTATTGAGGAATTAAACCTCTAATTCATTCATGAAGAATTTCATCATCATAGGGGCCATTTCGATGGCCCTTTTTTCTTGCGTACAACCAGAGCCAAAGGCGGAAGAAGCCACCGGACAAGATTTCATTGGGTCCATTGTACAAAATGACTCCACTAGCGTATCGTTTAACGTGCACCTCGAAGATGATCTACTAACGTTTTACAATGGTGTACAAGAATCGTTTGAAGTTCGTCTAAGCGGAGAGGATACCCTTCGTGGCACGTTCCCAGTCTTCGCTTCGGATATCTGGCTCGTAGCAACAGAAGACGGGTTTAAAGGAGAATACTACCGCACCGATGCAAACAATTATCGTTTACCTCTTGAGCTTGTACCGGGACTTATGACCTATGAACAGAGTCCTTCAGAATTCCCGATCCAATATGCCATTGCCCGCTACATAGGCGATAAAGAAAAGCCTGCATTGCTACAACTCGGTAAAAAAGACGGCATTCTGGTTGGGACTATTGCCACGGCTACCGGGGACAGCAGATTCATGACCGGTTACGAAATTGAAGGCGGATTTGAGCTCATGGGCTTCGACGGTAGATTTATATACAAAGTCCGCGCTTCCGTTACCGATGACAACATTGAAGGTCACGTTTGGGCGGGGATGACAGGCTACTATTCCTTCAAAGGGGTCGCAGATGAAAATGCCACTTTGGAAAATCCAGAGGAAATGTCAAAACTGCGCGATGATTATACGCACATAGAATGGCATTTACCAGGACTTGATGGCGATACGGTGCATTTTGACAGCCGTACCATCACCAAACCTACCATCCTTGCTATTCAAGGGTCATGGTGTCCGAACTGTATGGACGAAGGCCGTGTATTGGACCAGTACTATCGTGAATTTGAAGGAGCCATTGATGTATACGGCTTGAGCTATGAATACAGCGGGACTTTGGAAAAAGCTACAGCTGCAGTACAGAAAATGGAGCGCGATTTAGGCACCTCCTTCCCCATGGTCATTGCAACCTTCGATCCTAAGCAGGACCGCAATACAGTATTGCCGTTGGAACAGATTCGAAGCTACCCAACGTCTATAATGTTAGACCACGAGGGTAATGTAGTGAAGATTCATACGGGTTTTTACGGGCCATCTACCAAGGAATACGAGGCCTACGTCAAAGAGACCAGAGAAGAACTAGAAGCATTAGTGGCAAAAGCGAATGGCTAATTACCTCGAACGCATATGGCCAGATTTTAAAGACCTCGCTCGTTCCAAAAGAAAAGAGAACAAGAAGTTTTTTGGCCGATTGTCCAAGCAAGACAGCAAGAAGCTCAATGCCGAATTTCATGCGGTGCATGAGGAAGTCTTCGCT
>JACESW010000064.1 GCA_013911625.1 Cryomorphaceae bacterium
CATCATACCTGCCTACAATGCTGCGTCCACGCTAAAGGAATGTCTAGAAAGTGTGGCACGTCAGACTCTTCGACCTTTTGAGGTGATTTTAGTGGACGACGGGAGTACGGACAATACTAGAAGGGTTGCAGCAAAATTTGAATCCAAGCTCACTTTAAGGATTGTGAGTCAGTCAAATTCTGGCTTGGGAAAAGCGCGGAATGCAGGGATGGCGGCCGCTACAGGCGATGCTTATGCATTTCTGGATGCGGATGATATGTGGTTGCCGGGCAAGCTCGAGCAAGGGGTAAAGGCGCTTTTAAAGTATCCAAAGACCCATTGGTTTTATACGCCGATTTTGGAGTGGACACCCGATAAAGAAAATGGTACGCGCAAGAGAGCCTGTAGCCAGGTCAGTTCGCTGCGGTCCTTTTTGAGCTACAACCCCATAGTTCCTTCAACGATCATCATGCGCAGTAGTTTTGACTATGCATGGGAAAATGACAGGAACCTCCAGGAAGATGTCGGCGCGCATTTAAGAGTGCTTAGCCGTGGCGATTTTCCGAAGATGCTGCCAGAGGCGACCTTGAAATACCGGTTAGATTTCGGTATGACTGCAGATGCAGAGGGGCACGTAGATAAAGTGATGCGTGCAGTTGTGAAGGCTAAAGAGCTTGGTCACATCAGTGAGAAGGAATTTAAACTCTATGAGGCCCGTAAGGCCTATGAATTGGCCCGAACGTACAAGAAGCGCGGCGATACTGAGGCGCAGAAGAAGTGGAAAACGGAAGCCTTGGATAAGGCAAAAACTACAAGAGTACCTCTAGGACTTTGGTGGCGGTTACTGGTATTAGTCTAGCCAATACGTCATTCCAACGGTTAAAAAAGAGAACGGGTAGTCGTTCAATCCTCGCGTCCAGCCTACTTGTGTTTGGCCGAAGGACAAACTTTTACGCCATTGTAGCTCAAGTAATCTAGGCCAGTCTCCGTCCAGAAAGTATCCTGTAAAGGTGCGTAATTGAGCACTTAAAAAGGTGTTGTCTTTCTGCAGCTCTAGTTTAACATTACCAAGGAACCCGTCGTTTTGGGGGTAATCGACCCAGTGGGTCTGGTAGACTTGGAATCCAGCATCAGTGGTGAGTAATGGTTGCCAATTTCCTAAGGATGCGAAGGTTTTTTGATGCGAAAAGAAAAAGGCATAGCCTGGCGCATCGGTAAACCTCGCTTGAGGAAGCGGTCCCGCGGCTGTTTTCGTGTGAAACGTGAACCAAACCGAACCTTGTTCTTTTTGCCAAAGTCGCGTGCTGATATCGATCAAGACATCACCGGCGAGCACTCCTTCACCGTCCTGATCTCTAGAAATTCGCAAGTCTCGAACTTCTTCCGACATGCGATAATATTCAATCGATTGATGCGTAATGTGAATTTGTGTGTGGCCTCTGTCCCAATGCAGTTCGTTGTGCAGTGTTAAGAAGCTGTCGTCTTCGATGAGGCTCATTTGTGAGCTGCTCTTAAAATAGTTTCCACGGTCACTTCTTTGCAGTGTAGGGATGGGAATAGCATTTGGGCCTAGGTAAGCATGAGAATATTTCATGTATTGCGTCCACGGCGTCGCTCCGTCCCAGTTGTGAATTTGATTCCACCAATCCATCTGTGCAGTAGCGCTCAGCTGGCTAAGGAGTAAGAAAAGCAGAAGAATTCGACGCATTATTCCAGGTCGGTATTTAGCTTCTCACGCAGGTAGAGCAGGTTGGGATTCTTTTCCACCATGTGCTTGAATTTCTCCTCAGGTAGATAGAGTTTCTTCGTCTGAACGTTTTCGGCCATCTTCACTTCAAAACGAAGGGCAAAGTTGTCCAATTTTTTGCGCAACCACGGGACCAGTTCTTTCTGTTCGTCGTTGAAGTAGCCCAGCTGGATGTTGTTGTCCACGGTGATTTCCAGCGTGTTTTTATCCAAAATCTTAGGTGCTTGCGCTTGAAGCATGCTGCGAATAGCTGTCTTAACGTGGCGCTGTTTGGTGTACTCGTCAAGGGCCAATTTTAATTCGTGCTCGGTGTATACGTTCTGCGGACCCTCTGTGGCTGCTGGAATATCGCTTTCAACCTCTGCGGCTTTTGGGGCAGTTGGCTCGTTCTCACTGGCCATTTCCTCCATCATAGCCGTAAGTGATAACCCGCCTTTTTTCTTGCCCGTGGTTCTGCGACGTCTGCCTTCTTTCGGAAGTTCAAAAGCAGCATCAGGAGAGGTTTCTGGCGGCGGTGCTACAGCTGGATTTTCTGGAATCGCTGGCTCCCCTGGCAAATTAGAATCGCTCACAGTTTCGTGCACAGGGGCAGTAGTTTGTGGAGCAGGAGCAGGAGCAGGGGGTGGTGCTTGTTGTGCTGGAGCCTCTTTCGCAGCTGGCAGGGGTGCAGATTCGACTGGCGCAGGGGTTATTTCTCGGGCTGGTTGAACAGGCGCTTTACCGCGTTTTGGAAGGGCATCCGGTAAGTACTGATCCGTGCCTTCCGCTTTAGGCGCTACGCTGGGTTGCGACTTTTTTTTTTCTTGCGAGATGAACTCGACGAGTTTAAGCAGACCCAATTCTACTAAAATTCTTGGCTGGCTCGATGCCTTGTACTGACCGTCTAACTCATTGAAGACTTTCAATCCGTGCAACAAGAATCGTGTTGAGGTTGCTGCGCTTTGTTCGAGGTAGCGCTGTTTGATCGCTGGACCAACTTCAAGAAGTTCCACCGTTCTAGGCTCTCTAGCGACCAAGAGATCTCTAAAGTGCTTGGCCATTCCTACGACAAACTCGTGGCCGTTGAACCCTTTCTCTAGGACTTCATTGTACAAGAGGAGTAAATCAGGATAGTTTACTCCGGCGGCAAGGTCGATCGAGCGGAAGAAGTAGTTGTAATCAAGGATATCCAACACTTCTACTACTTGATTGTAGGTGAGCTCGCTTCCAGAGAAGCTGACCATGCGGTCGAACAAACTCAAGGCGTCCCGAAGAGCGCCATCGGCTTTTTCTGCGATCATGTGCAGGGCTTCCGGCTCTGCTTTTACACCTTCTTTTTCGGCTACAAATGCGAGGTGTCCTGCAATATCATCCACCGTGATGCGCTTGAAGTCAAAAATCTGACAACGCGACAAGATGGTTGGTATGATCTTGTGCTTCTCTGTAGTCGCTAGAATGAAGATGGCGTGCGCTGGCGGTTCTTCCAGTGTCTTCAAAAAGGCGTTGAAGGCCTGCTGAGAGAGCATGTGCACCTCATCGATAATATAGACCTTAAATTTTCCGGTTTGTGGAGCGAATCGAACTTGATCAATCAAACGACGGATATCATCCACAGAATTGTTTGATGCGGCATCCAATTCAAAGATGTTTAATGCCAATTCTTCTTCGGTCAAATTCGCATCGCCATTGATGACTTTCGCAAGAATACGGGCACATGTCGTTTTTCCAACGCCACGTGGACCACAGAATAGTAGGGCCTGCGCCAAATGATCACTGGCCACACTTTTAAGCAGTGTGTCGGTGATGTGACCCTGTCCAACCACCGACTCAAAGGCCTGAGGTCTGTATTTTCTTGCTGATACAATGAATTGCTCCATACCACAAATATAAGCGACCTTTGCACCTATAAAATGTCCGCAGAAAAAAAGGCTGCAAACACGTTGCTAACATTAGTTGGAACAAAAGGAAAAGTCTCGTACATTTGCACTCCTTAAATTTTAAGTTCAATTAATTATGAATCAGTACGAAACCGTTTTCATTTTGAATCCCGTTTTATCTGAAGATCAGGTAAAGGAAGCGGTAGATAAGTACGTGTCATTCTTGAAAGAGAGAGGCGCGAGCATTATCAACAAAGAAAATTGGGGCCTCAAGAAGATGGCTTACCCAATCCAAAAGAAAAAAAGTGGCTTTTACCACTTTGTAGAATACACAGCTCCTGGTGAGGCGATTGCTCCGCTAGAAGTTGAGTTTAAGCGTGACGAGCGTATTATGCGCTTTTTGACAGTAAGAATGGATAAATACGGTATCGAATACGCTGCAAAGCGTCGTGCCAGAGTTAACGCTTAAAAGAAGAAATTATGGCAACTAGAGGAAATAGAGGCACGAGAGGAAAAGGTGATGTTCGTTACCTACAGCCTATCAACGTAGAAAGCGGCAACCAACAGAAGTACTGTCGTTTTAAGAAAGCCGGTATCAAATACATCGACTACAAGGATCCAGATTACTTGTTGCGTTTTGTAAACCCACAAGGTAAAATCTTACCACGTCGTTTGACCGGTACTTCATTGAAATACCAAAGAAAATTATCTACAGCTATCAAGCGTGCTCGTCACATTGCATTGATGCCTTACGTAGCTGATAACCTTAAATAATTCAGTACCATGGAAATCATTCTAAAGAAAGACGTAGAAAACTTAGGTTTTGCTGATGACGTGGTAACTGTAAAAGACGGTTACGGTCGTAACTTCTTAATCCCACAAGGATTAGGAGTTTTGGCAACAGAGAGCGCGAAGAAAGTATTGGCTGAGAACTTGCGTCAACGTGCGCACAAAGAAGCTCAAGCTATCTCTGATGCAAAAGCAACTGCTGAAAAATTGGCTGGTGTTGAGTTGAAGATGACTGCTAAAGTAGGTACGGGTAACAAGCTCTTCGGTGCGGTTACTAACCAAAACGTAGCAGACGAACTAGCGAAGGCTGGTGTTACCCTTGAGAAGAAATTCATCCAAATCGTTGGTGGTTCTATCAAGGCACTTGGTCACTACACTGCTGCAGTGCGTTTGCACCGTGAAGTTGTAGTAAACTTTGAATTTGACGTTGTAGCGGAAGCTTAAACGACAATCCTATATCGCGAATGCGTGAAGCCGTCCCTCGGGACGGCTTTTTTTATACTTTAACCACCATGAAAAAGAAGACGAAAGCCGTCGACAAGAAGGTCATACCGTACCTAAGTGCGGGAATGATGATAGGTCTCCTTATTGGTTCACTTACAGACAACATAGGATTGTGGCTGTCTCTTGGTTTAGCAATAGGGGCGAGCGTAGGATACGCTCAAGTAGAAAAGAAATAACCTACTCGTAGCGCAGCGCCTCCACGGGATCGAGGTCTGCGGCCTTTGTTGCCGGATACCATCCTGCTGCAACACCGACCAAAACAGATATTATAAAGGCCACAATGATCCAGAGCCAAGGAATAAAGAAGAACCCACCAATCTGGTTCGCTACGACATTTCCTATGATAATCCCGAACACAATACCTGCCCAGCCACCGATCTGCGTAATCATAACGGCCTCGGAAAGGAACTGAGAACTAATGGCCCTCTTGGTTGCGCCAATGGCCTTACGAGTACCGATCTCTCTGGTACGCTCGGTAACACTTACAAGCATAATGTTCATCAAGGCAATGGACGCACCCAGCAGAGTAATAGAGCCAATAATAAAGGCACCGGTGGTCACCATGTTTAAATTGTCAATTAAACTCTTCGCGACGCTATCACTACGTGTGATGCTAAAGTTGTCGCGTTCTTTTGGGACCAATTTTCTAACGCTACGCATCAAAGCCATACATTGTCCCTGCACGGCGTCTAGGGTTTCAGCACTCGGTGCATTGACACTCAAGGTGTAGTTTGGCGAACCGCCTGAGAAATTTGCACGTGCATAGTTTAATGTAACCCAAGCACCGCGGTCTCCAGAGAACAGACCTGACGATCCTTTTTCAGCAAGGGTACCGATGACCAAATACGGTTTCCCTTGAATGCGAATGGTATTACCTGCTGCCGGATTGTCCCCAAACAAATCCTGCTTTGTTTCACTGCCTAATATGGTGTAGTTGCGTCCAGAATACACATCGTCCAAGGTGAAATTTCTCCCTTCTGCAAGGTCGAACCCACCGGTGTACATGTAATTTTCGTCCGTTGCTGTAATCAAAGTATTTGGGTTGGTGCTCACATTCTGGTAGGAAAGCTTGGCAGTCCCCGATGCGATATAGGTCAGGGATGTTTTTGCCCCAGGATAATCCATACGCTCTTTAAAGCGCAACGCTTCGCGGTAGGTAATTTGAGGGTTTTGTCGGTAATCGGCATTTCCCACAAAAAATCCGCCCTGTGAATTTCTAATGGTCAATGTATTGGCACCCAAGGAGGTAAAGTTACTCTCAAGGCTTTGTTTCAATGCGTCTGTTGCACTTAAAATACCGACCAGGGCCATGATACCGAAAGAGATAATAAGCGACGTCAAGATGGTCCGTAGCGGGGAAGCTTTGATTGCTGACCAAGCCAGGGAAGTGGTTTCTTTGAAATTCTTTAGTCGCATAGGGGTGGTGCTTAGGGCGTAAGCCAAATTTAGCAATTACTTTTACGCTGTGGCAGTGAATCCGAAACATACACTTGGTTTTTTGGCAGGCGGGTACAGAAATGTGGCTGCACTCAAGGGGATTGAACTGCCCAGTCTTAACGAAAGACCATTGTATGATAGCATGCTCGTTGGATGGGATGCAGCCGATTGGAACAGTATTTATCCGCTGTTGCAACAGGGCAAGATGCCTGCGCTGGCGGAACTCTTGAGCGCTGGAGTTCATGCAAATTTGGCCACTATTGATCCACCCATCTCTCCGATGCTATGGACGTCAATAGCCACTTCTACGTGGCCGTCGGCACACGGTATTCATGGATTTACAGAAATGCACGAAGGGGGTATTCGTGCCGTTCGTGGCTCGTCCATCCAAATACCTACCTACTTTGACTATCTCGAAAAGCAAGGAGTTCCGGCTACAAGCGTAGCGTGGTGGCCGTCGCACCCGGCTAAAGAAAGTACATTGGGCGCTATACGCGTCTCCAACTTAGCCGTTAGTGAAGACTTACGCTGGCTACAGGACGGGGTGGTCCCAAAAGAGCATCATGGACTCTTGTCTTCGCTATTGTTAAAGCCTGAAGAAATTCCTGCGACTGCTATAGCGCAATTCTTCCCTGACATGGAATTGGACAGCAAAGATGATGTAGTACGCAGTGTGCTGAAGATTACTACGCATGCATTGAACGTTCAACTGTTGGCTACGTTTGCGCTGGATTACGGTGCAGGAGGTCATGCAAGCATATATTTTGATGCTCTTGATCATTACAAGCATCTCG
>JACESW010000065.1 GCA_013911625.1 Cryomorphaceae bacterium
CCTCAATACTTTTTACAAATTGTTCTCGGGTCATTGTTCCCAAATCTCCCTGGCCGTGGCGACGTACACTTAGTTCCCCGCTTGTGGCTTCTTTCTCGCCTACAATCAACATGTAAGGAATTTTAGTCACTTCTGCGTCACGTATCTTCCTGCCAATCTTCTCGTTACGATCGTCTACGAGGGCGCGAATATCGGAAATTTCTAGGAATTGTGCTATTTCCTGAGCGTAGTCATTGTATTTGTCACTAACCGGTAAAATTTTCACTTGTTCAGGGGTTAACCACAATGGGAAGTTTCCCCCACAGTGCTCGAGGAGTACTGCTACAAAACGTTCCATAGAACCGAAAGGTGCGCGGTGAATCATGACTGGACGGTGGCTTTCATTGTCTGAGCCTTTGTACTCGAGTTCAAAACGCTCTGGAAGGTTGTAATCTACCTGAATAGTTCCAAGCTGCCAGCTTCTGCCGAGGGCATCTTTCACCATGAAATCGAGCTTTGGACCATAGAAGGCTGCTTCGCCGTATTCTACTATGGTATTCAAGCCTTTCTCGTCAGCCGCTTCAATGATGGCACTTTCAGCCTTTTCCCAGTTTTCGTCCGATCCAATATACTTTTCTGGTTTCTCAGGATCGCGCAAGCTCACTTGGGCTACGTAATCCGTGAAATCCAATGTTTTAAAGATGTACAGTACTAGGTCAATTACATTCTTAAACTCGCCCTTGAGTTGGTCTGGTGTACAGAAAATATGTGCATCATCCTGAGTAAAGCCTCTCACACGAGTTAGGCCGTGAAGCTCTCCACTTTGCTCGTAGCGGTAAACGGTACCAAATTCGGCATAGCGAACAGGGAGTTCTTTATATGACTTAGGCGTTGCTTTGTACAACTCACAGTGGTGCGGACAGTTCATTGGTTTGAGTAAGTACTCTTCGCCTTCTTCCGGTGTATTGATCGGCTGGAAGCTGTCTTTACCATATTTGGCGTAGTGTCCAGAACAAACGTAAAGTTCTTTATTTCCAATATGAGGTGTAATCACACCGTCGTAACCTGCTTTCTTCTGTGCACGCTTTAAGAAATTCTCAAGGCGCTCACGCAGTGCTGCACCTTTTGGCAACCATAACGGTAAACCTTGACCTACACGTTGAGAGAAAGTGAATAGCTCAAGCTCCTTACCTAGTTTTCTATGGTCTCTTTTCTTGGCTTCTTCTAGTAATTCCAGGTATTCTTTAAGCTCACCGGCCTTCTGGAAGGAAATTCCATAAACACGAGTCAACTGAGGGTTATTTTCATCACCTCTCCAGTATGCACCGGCAACGTTCATGATCTTCACTGCCTTGATATATCCGGTGTGAGGAATGTGTCCACCACGACAGAGGTCGGTGAAATCTGCATGATCACAGAAGGTGATGGTACCGTCTTCGAGGTTCGAGATCAATTCCGTTTTGTACGGATTGTCCTTATACACTTCAAGGGCTTCTGCTTTAGTAATGGGCCGCAACTTGAATTCAGATTTGGCACGAGCAAATTCGAGCATCTGCTTTTCAATCTTCGCAAAATCCCCTTCACCGATGCTTTCATCGCCGAAATCTACATCGTAGTAGAATCCTTTTTCAATGGCCGGGCCAATGGTTAGCTGTGCTTCAGGGTAGAAGTGTAGGATAGCTTGTGCGAGAACGTGCGCAGAGCTGTGCCAAAAGGCCTCTTTACCCTTTGCATCGTTCCATGTAAAAAACTGTAGCGTACCGTCGTGCGTCAATTCATCGTTCAACTCAATGGTTTGACCATCGTAGCTGCCCGATAAGATATTTCTAGCAAGACCGTGAGATATACTTTTCGCAACATCCATGGCTGTTGTGCCTGGCTCGTAGGATCTCTGATTTCCGTCTGGGAACGTTACAGTAATCATTTTTACTCTTTTTGTGTTATCACTAAGAGCGCAAATTTAAGTGTTCGTAGGCATTTGATGTTTTTTTCGAACCGATTTTATAAACCATATTTGGATAGTAATTTAGCCCTGATGAAAAATACCCCCAGCAAGGAGCAAGTTTTAGAGACTATGAACCGTCTTGTAAAAGACACACTCATGGAGACTCTGAAGATAAAATATGTGGATGCTGATCCATTGACTGGCAAGTTAGTTGCCACGATGCCAGTGGATTCGCGTGTATACCAACCCATGGGTATTCTTCACGGTGGCGCCACTGTGGCACTTGCCGAAAGTGTGGGTTCTGCTGCTTCTCAAATGCTCATAGATTCGTCAAAAGAAATGGCGCTGGGCGCAGAAATTTCCGCCAATCACGTTAAAAGTGCACGCACAGGCCTACTCATCGCAACCGCTGAATGCATTCATCACGGAAAAAGTTCGCACTTGTACCACATTCGAGTGGAAAATGAGCAAGGAGAACTGATCTCGATGGTGAAGCTGCTTAATTTCGTCAAACAGCGTAAATAATGCTTGAAGTACTCCTTCGGATACCGAATCAAAATATTCGCAAGTTGCATTGTCGGCCTTCTGATCCCGAACATGCCACCTTCGTGTTGCGTGGATTTTCGAGCGAGGCGAGCTATTATATTGCAGAGGACAAAGGTGAATCTGACGATTTCTGGGCAAGTTTTGCCAATCAGTTGAAACCCGAAACGAAAGAAAAAAGAGCTGCGGAATACCAAGAGATGGTCCAATCGGCCATTAGAGAGATTCAGCAGCATGTGGTTCAAAAAGTGGTATTGAGCCGACAGTTTTTCTGGGACTGTCCCAATGCAAATGCCCGGGAGACGTTCAATACCCTGTTAAAATCGTACCCAGCATGTACGGTGTTTGCTATCAAACATTCCAAATATGGTTCGTGGATGGGCGCCTCTCCAGAAGTTTTGCTGGAAAGTACAGACGAAGGCTACCGCAGCATGTCCTTGGCAGGTACTCGCCTGAAGAATGGCACCCGTTGGGGAAATAAAGAACTCGAGGAGCAGAAATTTGTAACCAAAGAAGTACATCGCAGTCTAAAGGCCTTCGGTGGAAAGATTAGCCGGGGATAAGCAAACCACATTCAATGCGGGACCCGTGGAGCATCTACTCACTTGGGTAAACACGAACAACCATACGCTGGATTCTAAATCTCTTGCAGAGGAATTGCATCCAACCCCAGCCATATGTGGCTCCCCAGCGGAAAAGGCGCAAGAACTCATTGCACAATACGAAGGGTACGACCGCTCGCTATATGCGGGATATTTTGGTCTATTTGAACAACAAGTGCACGCGACAGTGTTATTAAGGAGTATGCAGTGGTTTACATCTGGGGTCCAATTTTATGCCGGCGGCGGCATTACCAAAGACAGCGTACCTTTGGACGAGTGGATGGAGACAGAACACAAGATTTCTGCCCTGAAAGAACTCATTCAAATCGATGACAACAGATAAGGCAGCAGCACAATGGACTTTAGAAGCACTTGCTCAGGCAGGGGTTAAGACCATAGTATTCTCACCGGGCTCTCGGAATGCGCCGTTAATCATAGCAGCAGAAGCCTTGGGTGTCTTTGAAATGATGGTTCTCGGCGATGAGCGTAGTGCTGCTTTTCACGCCCTAGGACGCAGTTTAGTGACCAATGCCCCGCTAGCTGTTTGTTGTACCTCTGGCAGTGCCTTGGCAAATTATTATCCTGCCATTCTCGAGGCCTATTACGCCCATGTTCCCCTTATTGTTTTGAGCGCCGACCGACCGCAAGACCGCATTAATAAAGGCGAGGGTCAGACCTGTGTGCAACGGGACTTTTATGAGCCGCATGTTGCGGCGAGTGTCCAATTGGACCAAGAAACTAGCTATACCGAAGCTCGTGAAACCTTGCAATATGCTATCCAAGCAATGCACTTCGAGATGCGTCCCATTCATATCAATGTCGCATTCGATGAGCCTCTATATGAACAAGGCCCGGCACAGGCGCCAATGCATTTGGAATACAGCATGGATGCTTTTGTGAAGCATGGCCTTCCTGAATCGATAGAATCGCCTGATTTTAGCCAAGCTGGATCCGTAGCTGTTGTTGCAGGGCAGTTGTTGCCAAAAGAATCAGCGATGGTTCGTTCGCTATTGGACGAGGGCGTTAGTTGGACCATTTTCGCGGACCCCATGAGCGGCCTACTAGATCATCCGAATACTGCCCCCATGGAGGCGTTGTTGGAAGTAAAACCCGACGCGGTGTTGAGTATTGGCGGGCAATGGATCAATAAAAAGCCAAAGCAATATTTACGAAGCTTAGGTATTCAAAAGCATGTTCATGTTGATACGTTTCAATGCTGGGATGTATTGGACGCTAATGTTGAACATATACGATTCTCTCCAAACCTCTTGCAACGTTGGAAATCTGCCACGAATTTCATTCAAGTTCCACAAAATAAACGTCCCGAAGTTAAGCTCCCTTGGTCAGATGCTGCGGCTTTTCGTGGTATTGTGGACCACCTTGATGATACATCGGTATTGCATTTAGGCAATAGTTCCGTAGCACGCTATTTTAATTATTTCCCAAAACGCTTAGCACTCTACGGCAATCGAGGGGTAGCGGGTATAGATGGTAGTTTAAGTACCGCGGTGGGTGCTGCTTTGGCTGATCCAATGCGCAAGCACACGGTCGTTTTAGGGGATCAAAGCTTTCTGTACGACCATAATGCGTTGTATGCGCAGGAGTTGCCCCAAAACCTTACCATTTGTGTGTTGAACAACGGTATCGGCGGGATCTTTGATTGGCTCCCAGGTACGGCTACTACTGGGGCGGAAGCACGTAAAATTTTTGCCAATGCGCAGCAGGTAGATTTAGAGTCGTTGGTGAGGGCTTTTAATGTGGCTTACGTTTGTGTTGAAAATGAACAAGAATTGGCCACGGCACTTGCTACGGTCAACGGAATGTCCCTGATTGAGTTCAAAACAGAACAGTCCATGAATCTAAGGGCGTTAAAAATTATTCAAGAACATGGCAAAGCTTAGTCATTGGGTTGCGGCTGCAAGGTTGAGAACCTTGCCTTTGGCTTTTGCTGTCATAATACTAGGGAGTGGACTAGGTTACCTGCATACCGATTCGTTTTCAGTCGAATTATTTGGTCTCGCTTTGTTGACCAGCTTCTCTTACCAAGTCCTATCCAACTATGCCAACGATCTTGGGGACGGTATCAAAGGAACAGACGATAATAAGCGTGGAGAACAACGTGCCGTAGCCTCTGGTCTAATAAGCATATCACAAATGCGCCTTGCGACCAATCTTTTTACGCTTCTCTCATTGATTGCGGGTAGCGCCTTGGTATACATGGCCTTCAACGGCACCCTTTATGTCTACCTTTTCATGGTATTGAATGTTTCGGCTGTTTGGGCGGCTAGATCGTACACCTTAGGCAGTAACCCCTACGCTTACTGGGGTGGAGGTGATCTATTTGTGATTCTATTCTTCGGTTTGGTTGGGGTGATGGGATCTTCAGCGCTTCAAACAGGAACCTTACATGCTATAGATGTTCTACCTGCGCTCGTAGCAGGGGCGATGAGCGCATCGGTTTTAACCTGCAACAACTTACGCGATAGAGAAGGGGATGCACAGCACGGAAAATATACACTGGTCGTTCGCTTTGGCGAAAAATGGGGCCGAGGCTATTTCAAAATGCTACTCATCACATCGATCGTATTGAGTTTAGCATTCTCTATAGTGGCCAGCATAAAAATGAGCGGGTATTACCCCATCGTCGCGCACATGGTGTTTCAATTTGTGCTTCGGGGTCAATTCAAAAAGTTTTCGACTGCCGATACACCGGAAGATTATGACGCCTTGCTTAAACCTTTAGCGTTAACTACGTTGTTGTATTGTGTAACTACTTCAATGAGTTTCTTCTTCTAATGAATGCGAAATACTGCTCTCACATTTTAAAGTTTAAAATTCCAGGAGGCACCTCACGAGGCGTACTCAAGGAAAAAGAGAGCTTTTTCATCGCCATTCATTTCGATGGTAAAGTGGGCCTAGGAGAGGTTGGTATTTTGCGTGGTTTATCCCACGACGATGTTCCCGAGCTAGAAAGTCAAATAGCTTGGACCTGTAAAAACATTGATCTTGGTCTCGAGGAATTATATGTAGCTAATGCACAATTTCCTAGCATTCAATTTGCCTTAGAGCAGGCCTTTAGCCACCTAAGTAATGGCTTTGAGCACTTCGAATCTTCATTTACATCCGGACATTCTTCACAACCCATCAACGGATTAATCTGGATGGGTGATTTAGCATTTATGCGTGACCAAGTTTCCAAGCGTCTCTCAGAAGGATTTACCACCTTGAAAATGAAAGTAGGCGCCATCGACTGGCACCAAGAACAATCGATACTCACTGCACTTAGAAAGGAGTTTACTTCCGATGAATTGGAACTTCGTGTAGATGCCAACGGCGCTTTTGAGCTTGAACAAGCCATTGAGGTCAGTAAGTTCTTGGCAGAACACGAGGTGCATTCCATAGAGCAGCCGCTGCGCGCTGGCCGTGATAAAGAGCTCGCCATAGCAGCAGAGCAAATGCATATTCCAATTGCTTTGGATGAAAGTTTAATTGGTGTTATTGACCCACAAGCAAAATCACAACTTTTGGATACCGTCAAACCACAATACATCATTCTTAAGCCAAGTTTTATTGGCGGCTGGCGCGGTGCAGATGAATGGATAGCGCTTGCTGAGAGTAAAGGCATAGAATGGTGGGCCACTTCGGCCCTGGAAAGTAATGTCGGTCTAAATGCCATCGCACAATGGGCATTTACCAAAGGAAATTCTATCCCCCAAGGCTTGGGAACAGGCAGTCTCTTTACCAACAATATTCCGGGACCCTATGAAGTTCGCGGAGGAACGCTAAAAGTTTCAGGAAAAGTAAATGACGACTGGGATTTGAGCGCGATTAAATCGATCCTCTAAGCCCAATAAATACGCCACGTCCAGGCGCAACAATTCCTGACGAATATGGACGGTATTGAGCATCCATGATGTTTTCAAAACCAACGCGGAGGAGAATGTTCTTGTTGAATTCATAGTTGGTCATTAGACTCAATGTGTACCAGCGCGGTGAATACGTTTGACCA
>JACESW010000066.1 GCA_013911625.1 Cryomorphaceae bacterium
ATCTTAAATATGGCCGGGATAAGGTATATCCCATGGTTGGGGCAAACAGTCAACCTTCAAGCTTTCTGTGTCCATCTAAAGGCCCAAGAAAAGTCGCCGCTTCATTAGGGCGAAGCAAGAGGCATTCATTGGTCGTTTATCCGAATCCCGCAACGTCTTCGCACGTTGTTGCGGAATTTGATGCGATACAGCTGTGGGGTCGGATTGAGATTTATAATTCGCAGGGTCTTTTAATTGATGCTGTTAAACTCGACAAAGGTCAGACAACGAAATCTCTTCAATTACCCAATACAAGAGGTACTTATATCGTTAGGTTACTAACGCCAAATGAAACAGAGACTGCTAGAGTCGTATTACTGTAATAAAACTCCCGCCTTCCAGCCTACTTAGGAGGATTGGTTTGGCCAAAATCTGTACTTTGCGACAAGTTATGAGCACACATAAGAACATTCCGATGATAGACCTTCCGAGGGTGCATAGCGCTTACAAGGAAGAATTGGACGAGGCGATTAGCACTGTGGTCAATAGTGGTTCATACATCGGCGGATCTGTTGTCGAAGAATTCCAATCCACACTTACGAATTTTATCGGGGCACCTACTTTCGGGGTAGGCAACGGCACCGATGCTTTGCAGATTGCGCTTATGGCATTAGGTATTGGTCCAGGCGATGAGGTAATTGTACCGGCTTTCACCTATGCTTCTAGTGCTGAGGTTGTCGGCTTATTAGGTGCAACAGCTGTATGGTGTGATGTTCAGCCCGGTTCCTTTAATATCGATCCGGCAAGCGCGAAGTTGGCATTATCGGCAAAAACTAAAGCAATCATTGCGGTGCACCTCTATGGTCAACTCGCGGATCTTGAGGCTTTAGAGAAGACAATAGGAGCTGTTCCAATTGTAGAGGATACCGCACAAGCTTTCGGGGCAAAATTCACCCATGGAAAGTATAAGGGTAGGTATGCGGGTACTGTTGGTGCTTTTGGTACGCTCAGCTTTTTCCCAACAAAACCACTCGGTGCTATGGGGGATGGAGGTGCCATCATTTCTACGAATGCTAAGTTGCACGATCGAGCATTGCGTATTGCGCGTCACGGGCAAAGCAAAAAGTATGTCCATGAAATTATTGGTGTGAATTCGAGATTAGACCCTATTCAGGCGGCAATCCTCGGAGTGAAGTTCAAGCACTTCTCAAATACTCTCGAACGGAAGGAAAGTCTTGCGGAACTCTATCGTAAAGAACTGCAAGACATGGAGCAACTAAAACTACCAGAACGCGAGTTACATTCCACGCACGTATGGCATCAGTATACCTTAAGAATAGACTCTAAGCATAGGAATTCGCTTAAGGAATATTTGACCGATCATGGCATTTCGTCCATGGTGTATTATCCAATCGCCTTGTCGGATCAGCAGGCTTACGCTGCGATGATTGAACGGGTACCGATTACTAATTCTAGATTACTCTGTGATGAAGTACTTAGTATGCCGATGGATCCATCCATGGACGATACAGATGTACTGATGATTTGTAGCACAATAAAGCAGTATTTTGCAGCATGAGTTACTTCAAACATGAAACAGCAGTAGTAGACCAAGGTGCAATAATTGGTGATGAAACCAAAGTTTGGCACTTTACGCACATCATGTCTTCTGCGCATGTAGGCGCTCATTGTATTCTTGGACAGAATGTGTTTGTAGGCGCAGATGTACTGATAGGCAATGGCGTTAAAATTCAAAATAATGTTAGTGTTTACAGCGGGGTTACCGTTGAAGACGATGTGTTTTTAGGTCCTTCAGTTGTTTTTACAAATGTGAATGCACCTAGAAGTTTTATCGAACAGAAAGACTTCGCAAAAACTCGAATCGGTAAGGGAGCTGCAATAGGTGCTAATGCTACCATAGTCTGTGGCAACGATATAGGTCAATATTCATTCATCGGCGCTGGTGCGGTTGTTACAGCTACGGTTCCAGATTATGCCAAATATTACGGGGTACCTGCCCAACATAAGGGTTGGATCAGTCGTACAGGTCAAGATTTGAATTTTGACGAAAAAGGTCATGCCATTTGTCCTCAGACAGGTGAAGAATACGAACTGAAACAGGATGTTGTTCGCCCGCTATGAAAGTAGTGACTATCATAGGCGCCCGGCCTCAATTCATTAAAAGTGCTCCCGTAAGCAAAGCGTTAAAAAACTCTGGTATTCAAGAGGTTACGATTCATACAGGGCAGCATTACGACGCTAACATGAGTGCTGTGTTTTTTGACGAAATGGCATTGCCAAAACCCCTGTATCGGCTTGAATGCGGTGGTTTGGAGCGTCAAGAAATGTTGGTAAAGATGCAGGTCGAATTAGCCCCAATCTTCAAAAAAGAACAACCGGATTTTGTTTTGGTGTATGGCGATACTAATTCCACTTTAGCAGGAGCGAGGACCGCCAACGAGCTTAATATTCCCTTGATACATGTTGAGGCTGGCCTGCGTTCATTCAACTTGGAGATGCCTGAGGAACACAATAGGGTTGAGACAGACCGTCGTTCTAAAATTCTCTTTACGCCAACAGAGGAGGCGGTTCAAAACCTTCACAATGAAGGATTTCAAAACAAAGGGATTCAGATTGAAACTATTGGTGATGTAATGTACGATGCATTGCTTCAGTTCAAATCAAAAGCACAATGGGTAGCGGAAATGGGGGACCGCTTATTCTTTGAAAAAGAATTCGGACTGGTCACTGTTCATAGATTTGAGAATGTAAGTAGTCAGGAGAAGTTGAGTCAATTGGTGGATGAACTCAATGAAGTTCATGCTACTCAGCTGCCTTTATACATGCCATTACACCCATCTACTCGGAATAGATTAAAGGAGTTCGGTTTACAGCTAAATATCCATCAGTCGCCACCTGTAGGATACCTCCAAATGTTGTGGTTACTGCAGGAATGTTCGGTAGTTCTCACGGACAGTGGAGGTCTTCAAAAAGAGGCGTATTTCAGCGAAAAGCCTTGTATCACTTTACGGGAGCAAACAGAATGGGTTGAGTTAGTAACCCTTGGAGTGAATCGTCTGCATGTCATTGGAACCGATTCTTTAAAGCACGCAATCGAAGATTTTCGATCAGCAAAACTCGATTATTCTTGGAAGGGATACGGTACTGGTAATGCTGCAGATAAGATTGCCCGTACAATCCTCACGGCCTAATTAGAATTGTTGTAAGAACCGATTTACGTCCTCAATACATTCTGCATTAAGGTTGTGTGCCATGGGGTAGGATTTAAATTCAAAATCCTTGTTTTCGAGAAGTTTAGCACCGCTTTCCGCCCATTCATAGGGGATAACATGATCCATCGTGCCGTGTGTTTGAAGCACCGGAGCGCTAATGTTCCAATCAGTATTCCTCCATTCTGGCAGCATGTACCCGCTCATTAAAACAAAACCCGAAGCTTCGTACTCTACTTTAAGCATGGCCATACTTAGTATTGCACCTTGGGAGAACCCGCCGCATACAACCGGACCATTAACGTTATGTGCTTCTTTCCAAAGTGCGATACTTTCTTCAACATGCCGTGCAGCGCTATGAACTTCTTCAGCGTCAATAATCTTATTGCCGTTGTCCCAATTGATATCGTACCATGCAAATCCGCCCATGCCAATGTCTTTCGGGGCTTGAAAGCAAAGAATATTCATTGGAGGGAGATACTGCTTAAGACCGAAGAGGTCGTGCATGTTAGAGCCGTAGCCATGCAGTAGAACGAGCGTAGGGGATTGCGCGTGCTCTATGTGGTATATGTGTTCTAGCATTATTCGACGATGTCCCAAGTGTGGTCGGCCAAAAGTAGCACTTTGTGCATGAACTCAAAGGGACACTTTCGCCATTCAGATGGACCTATCATACTTAAGACGGTAGAACCGTTGTCGCGACGGTATAGGAAATAGGTGTGGTTTATCTCCGGTTTAAATCCCATCTCAGCACTATAGATATGGGCGCTTAACTCTTTGCGGTCTTGTATTTTTTTGGCTTGAGCCGCAAGCAGTTCAATTTGCTCCTTGATCTGATCAAGTTGCATATCTGTTTGTATCTCCATGGCATTAACGTCGAGAGATTTGTTTTTAAGCACATCTACTGCTTTGAATGCAGGTGCACTTACCGACGAACCATAGGGCAATAAACTTGCATTCTCAGCAATTTTATCGGGGTCAATAGGGTTGTGTGTTCGCTTATCTTCTGCCATGTGTCAAAAATAAATCAATCCTTCAGCTTTGTCGCCCAAGGTATTTGCTTTTTCATATATGAACCGCTCAGCGGTTCTCAAGGCCATGAGAGCATCGAATTGGTGCCAATTTTCAACCTCTACAGCATTAAGATTCCAGCCAGTTGCAATTGCAAGAGCATCTTTAGCCTCCGGTAGGAAAGCTTTGTCTTTTTTGTAACGCTTTGAATCTAGTTGAAGTTCTTGAGCAGTCAATTTTGGATAAACTTCAATGACCTTACTCGCTGTGGTTTGCCTCAACCAATGGGCCAATTCTATAGCACGTGCTGTTAAGCCGCCCAAGAACATGGGACTCATCGCTTTGGCCTCGACATCAGCTTTTCTGTAATGGTAATTGGTAAAACCGTCAATTCCACGAAGAGCACCCGGTATAGATAAGGGAGCGTCAATGCCAATGACATTCGGTTTTAAAGGCTCTAGAAGGTCTTTAAGCCACTTATCAGCGTCTTTGTTTTTGGTCGCTTGATGCACTGAAATACCGACATCATTAATAATAGCGGCACAAGTAAAGCCGGACGTTTTACTTCCGTAGTCAATCCCGACTATCACTTTTCCCATTTTCCGAATATTTCTTCAACCCTTTGGATGCGAAAGTCAAATATCTCTTCAAGTTTTGGCTTGACGATAAGGGGGTGTGCCAGCTTGCCTAATATACCTAGAGGCACCTTGTAATTAACCCGATCTAACATTTCAACGCCACCTTCTATTTCTTTAAAGTGATGCTCATGATGCCAAATGGAGTAGGGTCCTACCCGCTGTTCGTCTACGAAATAATTGGGTGCATCAACATAAGTAATCTCAGTGGTCCAGTTCATTTTAATACCGAACAACGGACTCACTTTATAATTTATAAATAAGCCAGGGTACATTTTCTCAGGTACTTCGCTTAAAATATCGAAGCCCATTTCGCTTGGGGTAATCTTCGATAGGTTACCGGGATTTTGAAAAAAACTCCAGGCCTCTTCGAGTGAAATGGGGATGCGTTGGATACGCTCTATGGTATACATAATCAGGCGTTATTCCTGCTTAACGCAACAATACAGTAGAGGTTCAGTAAATGAGGTCGAATCTATTAGATTCTTTTCATTTGTTGTTTGATGTACTTGGTTTGCTCAGCTAATACACCTTTAGAGTCGAGGCGTTTCACATCAGTCAAAAGAATCTGAGCCTCTTTTTTACGACGTTTCGTCAAGGCAATGCCCGCTAAATTAAGTTTAGCCAGTGCTTTGTCTTGATCCATACGAAGACCTGTATTTAGGGCTTTCTTCAACAGTGTTTCTGCCTTACCTACTTTTCTTTGAGATTCAATCATCCCCATGAGCAAGTAATAATAAGCCAACTGGGTTTTGATTAAGCTTTGCTCAGGATTTTTAATGCCTCCTAGAGCCTTTTCTGCTTTTTCCAAATCTTGCTTACGCATGTGGTAAAGGGAGATAAGGATGCGTTCGTTTCTAAAGTAAGTGAAGAGTACAATGGCGGCAGGGAATAACAATGCAACACCATTGCCAATTTCGCCGTCAATAAAACTGTAAAGCGACCAACCGAAAATTGCCGCGGATACTACTATTCTGATAATTTTACTAAACATGTGCTTACTTTTGAACCACGCAAAGAAACAAAGAAATGGACAGAGTTAATTGGAAATTGATGTCGCTAGAGGAAAAACAAGCATTTTATGCGAAGATTTCTTTGGAGCTAAGCGATCACAAACGCCAATTATTCGAGCAGAAAATTCAGCACCGCACGCGCCACTTTTCCCTGGCTTTAGAGGATATGATGAAGACTCAGAATGCATCGGCGCTCATGCGTACTGCGGATGCATTTGGCGTTCAACGGGTAGATATATATGATAAGAACGAGCGATTTAATGTGAGCTCTGGGATAAGTAAAGGGGTAGAGAAGTGGTTGGATACTTCATTCTTCAATACTTACAACGAAGGCGGCGTGGCACAGTGGGCAGAATTGCTAAAATCTTCAGGTAGGAATCTTTACGTTACCGCCTTAAATGCAAATGCAAAACCGTTGCACGACATAGACCCTACTGTTCCTGCGACTATTTGCTTTGGCAACGAACAAGAGGGTGCCTCCAAAGAACTCCTGAAGCATGCTGATGAAGTCATTTACATTCCGATGAAAGGTTTTGTAGAAAGTTTTAATGTGAGCGTCAGCTGTGGGATCGTCTTGCATCATCTCACACATAGAATGGAGGAAGCAGGAATTGCTCGAGGTTTGAGTCAAGAAGACGAAATCACAACTAAAATTGATTGGGCTTTGAGGACAATCCCCAATCCACAACGCTTTCTTTAGTCAAGAAAATATTCAAACTTTCCTTGATCCTGTGCCCAGTCAATAACCTCCCAACGGATTAATCTGGCTAAAGTTTCAATTGTTCTTCGACGGTCGATAGCCATTACTTTGGCGGCTTTACTAGTGCTAATGCCAGGGTAAACTTTCAGGTAATCGATGAGTTTACGTTCGCTATCGCTAAATTCTACAGGGCGTTTGCTTCGATTTGCCTGTTCTTGTTTCCAGACTTCAATAAGGACGGCATTAGCGGCAAAATTTTCATCTTGGTCCCTGTAGTAGGCGGTCATGGAGTCCAATTCTTCGACCTTGTAGGGCTTACTACTTCCTTCTGGAATATTGATTTCCCAAACGATTTTTCCATCAATATTGTGCGCAAGAATTTCGGGATCTATACTGGGCGATAGGAAAATCTGAGTGGCATTTTCAATCATGTAAATGTCGTCTTCATCTTTAACGCCTGCAACAACACCATTATCTCTAACTCCTACTAAAAGC
>JACESW010000067.1 GCA_013911625.1 Cryomorphaceae bacterium
CCTTTGATGATTGTTCCGGCTTCAACCGCTAGAGTTACACCTGCATCGACTACTACACGTCCTTCAAGGATGTAAATGGAGTCAGCGCTCCAAGTTTCATTTGCAGAAATCAAGCCTGATTTCGTTACCAATACTGATGGGTCAACGGGATCAGTACCGCCTCCGCCACCATTACATGCGGCAAGTAAAGTAGCAGCTGCCGCGAATGCCATGAGTTTGTTAAATTTCATTGTTGTGTCTGTTTTATTTATGACACTGTAAAAGAAGGTGACTATTGTTAACTCGTCGTTAAGCAGTTGTGAACCTTTGGTAAGGCTTGATGAAAGAATTTTTACGGCAATGTTACCAGACTGTTAAGTGCCTATTTAACTAGCATTTCCACGAAAAGTGTATATTATACCACTTACTTTTGCCGTATCAAAAATAACACCATGAAAGCAACAGGCGCAAAAATACTCTTAGTGGATGACGAACCGGATATCCTAGAGATTGTAGGATATAACTTGAAGAACGAAGGCTACCAGGTTTTTACTGCGTCTAGCGGTAGAGAAGGTGTAGCGATTGCAAAAGAAGTAAAGCCGGATCTTATTTTATTAGACGTTATGATGCCGGAAATGGACGGTATCGAGGCATGTGATCAGATTCGTAAAGTGCCAGCGCTTGAAGGAATAATCATTGCATTTTTAACGGCACGCGGTGAGGATTACTCTCAGGTAGCAGGATTCGAAGCTGGTGCGGACGACTATATTACAAAACCGGTCAAGCCAAAGGTGTTGACCTCTAGATTAAAAGCCTTGCTTCGCCGCAGACCTACAGCAGAACAAGAGGTTCCTGAACGAATGAGTTTAGGAGATTTAGTCATTGACCCGGAGCGCTACCACATTGAACTTTCGGGTAAAGTACTAGACCTTCCAAGAAAAGAATTTGAGTTATTGAGTTTACTCGCATCTAAACCAGGTAAAGTATTCCCAAGAGAGGAAATCATGGACCGCATATGGGGAACGGCGGTAATCGTTGGTGGTCGAACAATCGATGTACACATCAGAAAACTTCGTGAAAAAATTGGAGACGATCGAATCAAGACCGTAAAAGGTGTTGGGTATAAATTCGAAGTCCAAGACTAATGAGGATAGGACGACTTATTCCAGTTTCATTACTCTTAACGTTTATTATAACATTAATAGGTTATCTATTCATTCAACTTAACAGTGCCTATCAAACTGTACCCGATGGGCTATGGCTTTTATCTTTTGCTCTTCTCGTTTTAGCCCTCATTTTGTTTACGATTTATACGAATATTACGCGTCGTGTTCGTCGTATTCAGGAGCGAATAGAAGAAAGTGGCATGGATTCCATTTCTAAAACTGATAAAACAATGACGCTCAATATGCTGGAGGTAGCTGTAAGCGAATGGACCGCCAAGCAAGCTCGGCTTGTAAAAGAGTTAGAAGGTCGTGAAGAATTTCGCCGCGAGTATATGGGAAATGTGAGCCACGAGCTCAAAACGCCTATCTTCAATATTCAAGGATATATTTTGACCTTGTTAGACGGTGCATTGGATGATCCCAAAATCGCTTCTAAATTTTTAAAACGCGCCGCTAAATCAGTCGATCGTATGACTTCACTGATTAAGGATATGGATGTTCTTTCTAAGGTAGAAACTGGCCAATACGATATTCGACTAGAGCCCGTACAGCTTAAATTACTCATAGAAGATACATTACAGGGTGTAGAATCCTATGCTCGTAAAAATGACGCCAACATAAGCGTAGATTTTCAGGTCGATGAACGTACCGATGTTTTGTGCGATACTGCCCGCATAGAACAGGTCTTGGACAATCTCATTGTCAACTCAATTAAGTACAGCGATGGAGAAAAAAAGGTGGCTATTGCCATTATTGATCTCGAAAATAAAGTGCAAATCTCAGTGAAAGACAACGGTTTCGGTATTCCGGAAAAAGACCAGGGTCGAATCTTCGAAAGATTCTACAGGGTAGATAAGGCAAGGACTAGAGACGCCGGTGGCTCGGGTTTAGGACTCTCTATTGTTAAGCACATTATCGACCGTCACAATCAAACCATTATGGTTCAATCAAAGGAAGGAGAAGGGACGACATTTAAGTTCACTTTGAACAAGGCATAATCGTTTATAACCTCTTGATCGGGCGGTCTGCCTCACGCCTTATTCCCCGTATTTTTGAATCAAACCCAACTTATCGCCAATATGGAATGGAGTCCTGATTTGATGAAAAAACTTGAAGCGTTGCGCTCCAAGATCGAACAGACTGGTCAAGATTTTGAGACCTACGTCAACGGCTGGCAATTACAGCGTTTTCAGAACTATTGGGATTATATTCAGCTAGATACCCTGCTGAGTCTGCAACGCCCGGTGACTCAAGTTGAGGACGAACCCATTTTTATCATCTATCACCAGATCACGGAGTTGTATTTCAAACTTGCTCGCATTGAGATTGATGCTATCGCAAAAAACGAGGCCAATACGGTGGCCGATTTTACCGAGCGCATTCATCGAATCAACAGGTATTTCGGCGCGCTTAGGGGCAGCTTCGGTGTAATGGAGCTGGGGATGAAGAAAGAAGAATTCTTGGCCTTTAGAGATGCTCTCGCACCCGCCTCTGGATTTCAGAGTGTTCAGTACCGCATCATTGAGCTGGGTTGTGCCCCGCTTATAAACATTGTCAGTGAATCTCGCCGCGAGGAATTAGCGGATGCCTCTATTGAAGATCAGATGGATGGGATTTATTGGAAAAATGGTGCAACAAGAGAAGATAATGGCAAACCTGCCTACACTGCTACCCAGTTCATGGACAAGTATTGGGACGACTTGCTCTTTACAGCAGAGGCCTACGAACATTGCAACATCTGGGTTCGGTTCCAAGAGTTAAAAACAAAAGCAAGCGACGATGAGCGCAAGCAACTCGAAGATGCCTTACGCGCTTTGGATTTGAATATTAATGTGAATTGGCCCCTACAACATTATAAAACGGCCGTTCGTTACTTATCGAAGAAGCCAACCGACATACCTGCGACCGGCGGTACCAACTGGCAGAAATACCTGCCACCGCGTTTTCAACGTAGAATATTCTTCCCAGAATTGTGGACTGCTGAGCAGAAAGCCGAATGGGGCAAGAGTTGGGTGCACGCGGTGCTGGCTGAATTAGAATCGTAAGAATACATGAGTACAAAAAAGATTGCATGGGTGGCTATAGCCTCCATTTTTCTTGTCATAATCATTGCAGTAATCACCGCTAACCCGGAAGCTCCAGGTGTTTTAGCAGATGAGGAGCCTGTGGTTGAGGAGCCCACCTTTTATTTGACCCTGCCGGCAGATACACTTCGTTTTGAATCGCACAAGATTGCTTCAGGGGAGAGCTTTGGCGCTTTGTTGGGTAAAAGAGGGATAAGTACTGCACAGATTTATAAGATAGCCGCAGCCGTCGAGGACGAGTTCAATGTACGCCGCATTCGTGCCGGTGTAGAGGTCCAATTCGCCACGGGCGACAGCTCGCTTTTCCCGTCCTATTTTATCTACCCGGAAAGCAAATTCGAGTATTGGATCATCGGTATTAACGACTCTGTATTCGCGAAAAAAGTGGAGAAAGAGCGTGAAGTCCGTCGCCGTGAAATTAGCGGTACTATCGATGACGCCCTCTACCTAAGTGTGGGTCGTGCGGGTGGAACTCAGGCGCTGGCCATGTCTTTGGTGGAAGTTTATGCGTGGACCATTGATTTCTTCCGCTTGCAAAAAGGCGACGCCTTCTCAGTGATTTACGAAGAGGAGTATGTGGACGATACCACCTATGTTGGTCTCAAGCGCGTTGTCGCTGCCAACCTTACCCATGTGGGTAATGACTTCTATGCGTTCCCGTACGAGAATGAATTGGGCTTTGACGATTACTACGATGAGGAAGGCCGCAGTTTACGCAAGACCTTCTTGCGTGCACCACTGAACTTTACCCGCATTTCTTCGCGCTACAGCGGTCGTAGATTCCATCCGGTGCAAAAGCGTTGGAAGGCCCATTTAGGGACAGATTATGCCGCACCTACTGGCACACCAATTATGTCAACGGCAGACGGTGTCATTATTGCCGCTAAATACACATCAGCCAATGGTAATTATGTCAAGGTTCGCCACAACAGCACTTATACGACCCAGTATTTGCATATGAGCAAGATCAAGCCCGGCATCAAAAACGGTGTTCGCGTGAAGCAAGGAGATGTTATTGGTTACGTGGGTTCAACCGGACTGGCCACTGGGCCGCACGTATGTTACCGCTTCTGGGTAAACGACAAGCAGGTCGATCCGTACAAGCAAAAATTGCCAGATGCCAAACCGTTAGAGTCTGATCGTATGGAGGCGTATAAAAGCTACATGACTTCGCTCAAGCAGGAACTAGATGCGCTGTAAGCCCTCGAAAATCCTGATTAAGAATTAAAAAAGGCGCCCTTCAGGGCGCCTTTTTTAGTGGGATTCAGCTTTACATTTTTTGCTCCTCCATTCGGACTAGCCAATGACAATATTGATAATACGGCCAGGCACGACAATCATCTTACGGACCTGCTTGTCGCCGATCTGAGTTGCTGTACGCTCGTCGGCCATCACAGCTTTCTCGATATCATCTTTGCTCATGTCTAGTGGCAGTTCCAATTGGAATCGAACCTTACCATTAAATGAAACAGGGTAGTTCTTGCTGCTCTCTACCAAGTAGCTTTCATTGTGCGTTGGATACTCGCTGTGCGTTACTGAACCTTCTCCGCCCAACAGTTCCCACAATTCTTCTGCAAGGTGTGGGGCAAACGGTGAGATCAGGCGAACGATCGGCTCCAGCACTTCGCGGTTATTGGCCTTCAAATCTGTCAATTCGTTGGTCGCAATCATAAATGCGCTGACCGAAGTGTTGAAACTGAAGTTCTCAATGTCTTCGTTCACTTTCTTGATGCATGCATGCGCTGCTTTCAAGGCCTTTTTATCGGCTGGTGCATCACTTACGTTAAACGATCCTCCTTGGTGGAAGAGCTTCCAGAATTTACGTTGGAAACCGGCCACACCAGAAAGACCTTGAGTGTTCCACGGCTTGCTTTGCTCTAACGGACCTAAGAACATCTCGTACATGCGCAATACATCGGCACCATATTTCTCTACGATATCGTCAGGGTTGGTCACATTGAATTTGGACTTTGACATCTTCTCCACCTCGCGGCTACAGATGTACTTGCCATCTTCCAGTATGAATTTGGCATCCTTGTATTCTTCGCGCCAACGCTTAAATGCTTCCACATCCAGCTCGTCTCCTTGCAACAAGCTTACGTCTGCATGAATGGCCTGCGTTTCATGGTCGCCCTTAAGTCCAGCACTTACAAAGGTGTTGGTCCCGTTAATTCTATGAACGAAGGCACTGATGCCTTGAATCATCCCTTGATTGATCAGTTTCTTAAACGGCTCGTCAAAGGGGATGAAGCCCATGTCGAATAGGAATTTCGTCCAGAAGCGCGAGTAGAGTAGGTGTCCTGTAGCATGCTCAGAACCCCCAACATATAGATCGACCTGGTTCCAATACTCCGTGGTTGAGTTCCCAGCAAATTCTTCGTTGTTGTGTGCGTCCATGTAACGCAAGAAGTACCACGATGAACCAGCCCAGCCCGGCATCGTCGTCGTCTCTAAAGGATGTCCGTTGTAGGTCCAACCGTTGGCGCGTGCGAGCGGCGGCTCACCGTCTTCTGTAGGTAAGTAGGCATCAACCTCTGGTAAGGTCAAAGGCAAATCTTCGAGCGGCATCGTCTTGGCAATACCGTTCTCATAGTACACCGGAATAGGCTCTCCCCAGTAGCGCTGACGTCCAAAGATGGCATCGCGGAGTTTGTATTGGGTGGCTCCTTTTCCGTAGCCAATTCCTTCCAAGTGCTCAATCATTTTCGCCTTGGCGTCCATGCATTCCATGCCATTGAGGAAATCGGAATTGACCATTTTCCCTTCCTTGGCTTCAAACGCTTCCACGCTCAAATCGCCACCGGCTACAACCTCTACAATCTCAAGATCAAAGTGTTTGGCGAAGGCATAATCACGACTGTCGTGACCAGGAACGGCCATTACTGCACCTGTCCCATAGCTCGCTAATACATAATCGCCGATCCAAATAGGCACCTTAGCACCGCTAATCGGATGCACGGCATAGGCACCGGTAAAACAACCACTGATGGTTTTTGTATCCGCCATACGGTCGCGTTCGCTGCGCGCTGCAGCCTTGGCTTGGTAGGCTTCTACGGCCTCCCGCTGGTCGGCCGTGGTAATTTTTTGAACCAATTCATGCTCTGGCGCCAAAGTCACAAACATGGCACCGAATAAGGTGTCTGGACGCGTAGAGAAGACCTCGATCTGTCCCTCGTGCCCATCAATATCAAAGAAGATGGCAGCACCCACAGATTTTCCTATCCAGTTGCGCTGCGTCTCTTTAAGTGACGTACTCCAATCAATGCGGTTCAATCCTTCGAGCAGACGATCTGCGAAGGCGGTGATGCGCATCGACCATTGCATCATTTTTTTCTGTAGTACAGGATGACCGCCACGCTCACTCAAGCCGTCTTTCACCTCGTCGTTCGCCAATACGGTGCCCAGGGCAGGACACCAGTTCACGTTGCTTTCGCTGCGGTAGGCCAATCGGTAATTCAATAAAGCTTCTGCTTGTGCCGCTTCGTTCATTGCTGACCATTCTGCGGCACTGAAGTTTAATTCTTCAGTTTGTGCGGCGTTCAAACCTTTGGTACCGCGAGTAGCAAAATGAGCTACAAGCGTGTCAATATGACGGCTCTTGCCCTCATTGTAATCGTACCACGCATCGAAGAGTTGAATGAATATCCACTGCGTCCATTTGTAGTACGAAGGATCTGTGGTTTTGAATTCACGCGACCAGTCCAAGCCGAAACCAATATTATCGAGCTGTTGGCGGTAGCGTGCGGTATTTATTTCTGTCGTTTTCTCAGGG
>JACESW010000068.1 GCA_013911625.1 Cryomorphaceae bacterium
GAGAAGGGGGAAAGTACCCTGGAGGCACGTAAGATATGGTTTGATGCAACAGTACAACGATTAAACGGCGACGAACGCGGGCGCTTATTAGGAAGTTTTAAAGGCGAGGACAGGCTACTGATCGGCTTGAAAAACGGTACCCTCAAAGTGGTAGTGCCGGAATTGTCCCTTCATTTCGATTCGGATATGATTTACCTCGAAAAATTAGAGGCCGACCGTCCTATCAGTGCGGTGTACTTTGACGGCGAAAAAGCGAGGTACTTTGTGAAGCGCTTTGAATGGGAAGGCGGTGACCGAGAAACAAACATCATCACGGCCCACGCGAAGAGTGAGCTTAGTTATTTGTCAAATGCAACCCAACCGGTGATTGAGATGGTATACCGCAAACAAGGTGGACAAGCGAAAGATCCTGAAAAAGTGGTATTGAGTGAGTTTATCGCGGTGAAAGGCATTGCGGCGAAGGGCAATCAACTCACGACTGATACAATCAATAAGGTCGTAGGATTGGACCCTTTGCCTGAACCAGAGCCACAAACTGCTGTTGAAGTCGGTGAACCTGTGTTGGATGGTCCGGTTGTTGAGAATACACCTCCAGCTGCAGCTGCTCCGCCACCAAAACCGTTTGAAGGGGAGGACGAGCCGCCACAGATAACTTTAGACTTTTAACATGAGAAAAATACTCCTCCTACTTACCCTAGCCTTAGGAGGCTTTGTATTCGGTCAATCAAGCTTAAATATGTCATTACTAGGTCGTTCGACCTACATGAATGACAATAGTGATATCTGGGGGTACACGGACTCTGTAGGGACGGAATATGCCCTAGTGGGCACGACCGCTGGAGTGAGTATTGTTGAAATCAGCGGCAACCAGCCCCAGAAAAAGCAATTTATCCAAGGTCCGAACAGTATTTGGCGCGATCTGAAGACCTGGGAGCACTATGCCTATGTCACTCACGATAACCCTTTTGCTTGGAATACCATTCCTGAACACGGACTGTTGATCATTGATCTTGATAGTGTGAATCAAGCGTCTCCGAGGTACAAAACGATCAACTATGCCATTCCAGATACTTTGGGCGGGTACGATACGCTCAAGACTGCGCACAATCTGTACATCGATGAAAACGGCTACTGCTACCTTTTTGGTGCAAATATCCGTGAGGGTGGGGCACTCATCTTTGATTTGAATGATGATCCATGGAACCCTACCTACGTGGGTATGTGGGATACGTATTACCTCCACGACGGAATGGTTCGCGGCGATACCTTATGGGGTTCTGCCATTTACGAAGGGCTTTATGTCGTGGTAGACGTTGCTACCAAAGACAGCGCCTATATGATGGCATCTAAGGGAACACCAAATGCCTTTACACACAATGCTTGGATCAGCGACAACAACCAAACGTTGTTCACTACGGACGAGGTGGGGGGTGCATTCTTAACGGCTTATGATGTGAGCGATTTGTCGAACATGACAGAATTGGACCGTATACAATCCTTACCGGGGACTACAGTGATTCCACACAATGCCCACGTCTACGGACAATGGGTAGTTACTTCCTATTACACCTCTGGTGTTCAGATAGTGGATGCAAAGTTTCCTGAGCTGCTTGTTGAGGTGGGCTATTACGATACTTCACCAAATTATTTCGGAAATGGTTTCAACGGAAACTGGGGCGCTTACCCGTATTTCCAATCTGAAAAAATCATTTGTTCCGATATCGAAGAAGGCCTGTTTATTTTGGAGCCTGAATACGTTAGTGCTTCTCGTGTTCACGTGCAAGTGGTTGACAGCATTACAGGAGCACCCTTGAGCAATGCCATTGTAGAGTTTGACGTTGCGGATATCGACGGCCTAAGTAGCATCGACGGATTAGCGGATTTAGGAACGCCCTTAAGCGGTGGTGACTCCGTGTCCATTTCGCTCAGTGGTTTTGTTACAGCGGAGCTGGCATACAATTGGCTGCCTGGAGCATTTGATACGCTTCGTGTGGCGCTGTTAAACGTCAACAATATCGGCATCGATGATGAGCAATTGCCCGCAATTACCATGTACCCAAATCCTTCTAATGGATTTATTCACCTTGCTGGTTTAGATCGCGCGAACTATGTACTCTCTGATCTAAGTGGAAGGGTACTAGAAAGAGGCACCGTCCATGAAGAAGTGATGCAGCTACGCGGCAGCTATGCTTCCGGACAATACCTCTTGAAAGTCTTATCGAATAAAGGGATACATACCTTCCCGCTGATGCTACAGCCTTAGAAGTTGGTGGTATATCCTTTCTCTTGGTAGAAGTCTTCAATGATCTCTACGACCCCATCTGCATCATTAGCTATACGAATGAGATCTGTGTCGTTAGGACTGATTTTTCCGGTCCCTTTTAAGGTAGTGTCTACCCAGTTTTTCAGGCCTTCCCAGAACTCTGCACCGTATAGGATGATAGGGAAGCGGTCAATCTTGCCTGTTTGGACCAGCGTTATCGCTTCAAACAACTCGTCGAGGGTGCCAAAGCCACCCGGCATCACCACAAACGCTTGGCTATATTTAACGAACATGACCTTACGGGCGAAGAAGTAGTCGAAGTTTAAGTTTTTATCCGGGTCGATATATGGATTGCTGCTCTGCTCAAAAGGCAGATCAATGTTCAGTCCAACGCTCGGTCCAGATCCTTTTTGGGCACCTTTATTGGCTGCCTCCATGATACCTGGACCACCACCTGTAATGATGCCAAAGCCCTTTTTCGTCAGCTTTTCAGCGATATCCGTCGCGGCTTGAAGATATTGTGGCTCAGTGGCGTCCGTTCTTGCCGACCCAAAGATGCTTACGCAGGGGCCGATGCGGCGCAGGCTTTCGTAGCCTTCCACAAATTCAGACATGATTTTAAACAACGCCCAACTGTCGTCGGATTTGATCTCGGTCCAGGTTTTACGTTTCATTGTATTCATAGGTAATAGGTTTATTACCCAATAAGGTACATAAAACGTACCGACTTCTAGGCGCTTAGTTTAATTCTGGTGCAAGAAACTGACCGGTAATGCTGTCCTTGTTTTTCACGACTTGCTCTGGCGTTCCTGTAGCGACAATCTTACCACCACCTGAACCACCTTCTGGTCCTAAGTCAATAATGTGGTCCGCTTGTTTGATTACGTCCATATTGTGCTCAATAATCAAGACAGTATTTCCTTGCTCAACCAACTGTTGGATGACTTCCATCAACACGCGTACGTCTTCAAAATGAAGACCGGTTGTAGGTTCATCCAAAATGTACATGGTATTGCCCGTATCCTTCTTACTAAGTTCTGTGGCCAATTTTACGCGTTGGGCTTCGCCACCGCTCAAGGTCGTCGACGGTTGTCCTAGACGTATATAGCCTAAGCCAACATTGACAAGTGTACTAAGTTTTAATTTAATTTTAGGGACATGCTCGAAAAACTCTAAAGCATCCTCGATACTCATGTCGAGCACATCACTGATGCTCTTGCCCTTGTAGCGAACTTCAAGCGTTTCGCGGTTGAAGCGCTTGCCCTGACAAGTCTCGCAGTGCACGTAAACATCAGGTAAGAAGTTCATTTCAATAACGCGAAGACCACCGCCTTCACAAGTCTCACAGCGTCCGCCTTTCACGTTGAAAGAGAAACGCCCCGGCTTATAGCCACGAATTTTACTCTCGGGAAGGTTGGCAAAGAGCTGTCGTATCTCGGACCATACACCAGTATAGGTAGCAGGATTCGAACGCGGGGTACGACCAATTGGACTCTGGTCGATATCGATGATTTTATCAATCTGTTCAGCACCTTCAATACTCTTGTACGGCTGTGGTTTAGCTACTGCACGGAAGATTAGACGGTTCAAGATAGGGTAGAGCGTACCGTTAATTAGTGTGCTCTTGCCACTGCCGCTAACTCCGGTAATGCAGGTCAGAATACCTAGTGGAATTTCTGCACTTACATTCTGCAAATTATTACCTGTGGCTCCCTTAAGCTGAATAAATCCAGTAGGTGTACGGCGTTCTGCTGGTACAGGTACTTCTCGAAGACCCTTCAGGTATTCTGCGGTTATACTGTCGGCTTCTCGAATCTCTTCTATGCCCCCTTGAGCGACAATGTTTCCTCCATGCACTCCAGCCTTTGGACCAATATCCAAAATGAAGTCTGCAGTTTCTATCATGTCCTTATCGTGCTCCACAACAATAACGCTATTGCCTATATCCCTAAGTTGCTTTAGACTTTGAATGAGTCGGGCATTGTCGCGTTGATGCAGGCCAATGGAAGGCTCATCCAATATGTAGAGCACATTGACAAGCTGCGATCCAATCTGGGTCGCCAGTCGAATCCGCTGTGCTTCACCACCGCTAAGGCTGCGCGCACTTCGGTTTAGATTGAGATAACCCAAACCTACATCGAGCAAGAAGGCCGTTCTAGCCTTGAGTTCTTTCACGATTTCCTCTGCAATGGTCCAATCTTTTTGGCCAAGTTTCGTTTCAAGACTATGCACCCAATCTGAGAAATCGACTAGGCTCATGGTACTGACATCGCTAATGCTTTGTCCGGCAACCTTGAAGTGCAAACTTTCGCGCTTGAGACGGGCACCTTTACAGCTGGAACATTCCACATTTTCCATGAAGTCATCTGCCCAGCGCTGGATAGCACGACTCTTAGCCTCCCGAGATTGTGAACCAATGAAGTTGATCACACCCTCGAAGTTGACCTTGTACTCTTTTGTAACGCCAATAGCTTTGTGGTCAATAGTCATGACCTCATTGGTCCCGTAAAGGATAATGTCGAGGGCTTCCTGAGGAATATCCTCGATGGCTGTATCTAGATCGAACCCGTGTTTGAGTGCGATGATTTCTAGTTGGTTGAAAATCCAATTCTTCTTGTATTCTCCAACGGGTGCAAATCCCCCTTTTCGGATGGTAGTTTTTGGATCCGGTATAACCTTATCTAAATTGACTTCCTTCACTGTACCAAGACCGTCGCATTTTACACAAGCCCCCTTGGGACTGTTGAATGAGAAGGTGTTTGGCTCAGGTTCTTGATAGGCAATACCTGTAGTTGGACACATGAGTTGACGCGAAAAATAGGCCAATTCTTGACTGTCCAAATCAATAATTGCGATGGTACCTTTACCATGGGCCATAGCCGTTTCGACACTTTGAGCGATTCTATTCTCGGCCGTAGCAGCCACCCGAATGCGGTCCACCACAATCTCAATATCGTGCGTCTTGTAGCGGTCCAGTCTAAATCCACTGCTCACCTCTACAATCACTCCGTCAACACGGGCGCGGACAAATCCCATTCGAACAATCTGCTCAAACAGTTCACGGTAGTGCCCCTTACGAGCCCGAACAACAGGTGCGAGGACGGCAATCCTTTTTCCCATGAAACGTTCGCCGATAAGCTCAATGATCTGAGTATCGCTATAGCTGACCATTTGTTCACCGGTCTTATAGCTGAATGCTGTAGAAGCACGAGCATAGAGCAGACGAAGGAAATCACTTAGTTCAGTTACAGTGCCCACAGTGGAACGCGGGTTTCTCGAAGTGGTCTTTTGCTCGATAGAAATTACAGGCGACAGTCCTTCAATCTTATCTACTTCAGGGCGCTCCATCGTCCCAAGGAACTGACGTGCATAGGAAGAGAACGTTTCCATGTACCTGCGCTGTCCTTCAGCATAAATAGTATTAAACGCCAGCGAGCTCTTTCCTGATCCACTGAGCCCGGTGATTACTACCAAGGCATTGCGGGGAATTTTAACATCCAGATTTCTCAGGTTGTGCGCTTTGGCACCGTAAACTTCAATTTGTTCGCTCATGCTTATTTGGCAACGAGAATAGAGTAGGTATTGTTTGAGCTATTGGTCAATTTTGATGAACGAATCCAAGGATTGTACAATCTTAAGTCCTTATACGTCATCCCACGTTCTTGCGCCCAATCTACCCAACTGGCGACTGCACCTTGAACTTGAATAGTATCAAAGTCTGGAAGTGTGTACCCTTCCGTCTGGTGGTATACGTAACCGTATTCGTTCAAGTGTTCGTGGATGTGCTTCACTGCTGCCAATCTAAAGATGTAGCGAGCAGTCTCACTGTTCAAGCGTAAATCATAGTAGCTGTTCACCTTTTGTTCATCCAAGCGACGTGCAGTTCCCGCCATTCCCATGTTGTACGATGCTGCTGCCAAGGTCCAATTCCCAAACTTCCCGTACGCCTCTTTCAAATAGGCACAAGCCACGCGCGTTGCCTTTTCCATATGGTAACGTTCGTCGACTTCGCTATTGATAATGAGACCTGCTTCACGACCAGTAGTCTTCATGATTTGCCAAGGCCCAGCTGCACCTGCAGGGCTGACAATATTCTGCAATCCGCTTTCTATTAGAGCGAGGTATTTAAAATCTTCAGGAATGCCTTCATCGGCAAGGATGGGTGTAATGACGGGGAACCATTTGTCGCTGCGCTTGAGCATGAGCAAGTTATTGCTCTGCCAATAGGAATTCACTAAAATCTCACGATCTAAACTCTCTTGTGCATCAAGACGCTCTAAAGGCATGGATTCCCCAGCAATACTCATTTGCTCTGGCAATTCAAACGGTTTTACCGTACTAGGACGTGCCTCTACCGGATGAAGTTCGTCAGTGGAAGAGGACACAATGGCCACAGCCGTCAAGACGATGCCGGCACCGATGAGGGCACTAAGAATGTTATTTTTCATAGATGAACGGGGAGTCGAATGATTTTAATACTGGGCCTATTTGATCCTTAGCACTCAATTTAGGCGCTGAAACACCCCAATCAATACCAAGGTCAGTGTCGTTCCACAGTAAACTGCCTTCATGCTCAGGGCTGTAGGTGTCTGTGCATTTATACAAAAAGACCGTATCATTTTCCAGGGTTGCAAATCCGTGCGCAAAACCGGGCGGTATCCACAACATTTTTTTGTTTTCACCACTGAGTTCAATAC
>JACESW010000069.1 GCA_013911625.1 Cryomorphaceae bacterium
GTATTACCAGTGGGGGCCACCATTAACATGGACGGTACAGCATTGTACCAAACGGTTGCCGTGATTTTCATGGCACAGTTCCATATGATTGACCTCACGCTCGCGCAACAGGCCACCATTATCTTCACTGCAACATTGGCATCTATCGGTGCTGCATCGGTTCCTTCGGCAGGGATGATTATGCTTATTCCTATCCTAGAAAGTGTTGGACTTAACCCGGCTTGGATTGCCATTATCTTCCCGGTAGACCGCATCATAGATATGGTTCGTACAGTATTGAATTTGACGGGAGATGCATCAGTCAGCACCATTATTGCGTTATCTGAAGACAAACTTACCGTAGTCAATCAAGACGAACTTTAATGCGTAAACTCTTACTAGTACTAACCATTTTATGGGGTTCCCTTGCACAAGCTCAAATGGGACCGATAGAATTGGGTACGTATTGTGGTGACGATCACCGCAGTCCTTCCAAGCAAATCCTGAAAGGCCTTCGCGCCTTAAATCAACGTGATTACCCAAATGCCAGTGTATACATTGGGGCGGCACTGCGTCAGAATGATGAGGACCAACATGCCCTCTATTTGAAGGGCGAGCTCAGTATGCGCACTAAGAAGTTTCATTTGGCCGAAGCACATTGGAAGCAGTTGGTAAAAAGATGCCCTGGTTACAAGCCGGATTTACTCTACGCCGTAGGTTCGCTTTGCATGGCTTCTGGCAGAAACGATGAGGCTGTGGGATACTTTGAGCAGTGGCTTTTAAGAGACGACCGTGAATATGCCTTCGATGCGGAGGTTGAAGGGTTGTTGGAAGAGATCAATCTTAAAAAGACCTTCCTCGCCAATCCGGTGCCTTACGATCCCAAGCCAGCGCGCAATATCAATACACGCTTTGACGAATACCTTGCGGCCCTCACTCCGGACGGCAGTCAAATCTACTTTACGCGACGCAGCAAGAAGCGCAATAAATACGACGGTCCCGCGGCCCCATTGCGCAGCGTTGAGGAATTCAGCATGGCGAGAACAACGAGTACAGCAGCAGGTGCTTTCCTTTTTGAAGAGGGCGAGGCGCTCACTTCGCCGTTTAACGCTCAGTACAACGAGGGTGGACCCACCATCACAGCTGATAATAGAATGATGGTCTTTACTATTTGTGAGCGCAATGAAAAGACAGGACAACAGAATTGTGACCTCTATTATACCACGTTCTCCTACGGCGTGTGGAACGGCATTCGCCCTGTTCCTAATGTAAATGGTGCCAACAGTTGGGAAAGTCAACCATCGATATCTCCGAATGGCGATGTGTTGTATTTCACCAGCAATAGAAAGGGTGGATTTGGCGGCTTAGATCTGTATCGTAGTGAGCGCCAAAGTGATGGTAGCTGGAGCAGTCCGGAAAACATGGGATCCACGATCAACACCGCGAAGAACGAAAAAAGTCCATTTATCCACCCGGATAGCGAAAGCTTGTATTTCGCGAGTGACGGTCATCCGGGTATGGGTGGATATGATCTGTTTAAGAGTACAGATGCAAGTGCATCGTGGGGCAAACCGCAAAACCTCGGGTATCCTATCAATACTGACAAAGACGAGATTGGTTTGATGGTGACCCTTGATGGACAGCAAGCCTACTTTGCCTCGAACAAGATCAATAAGGCCAACGGCTGGGACATCTACTTCTTCGACCTTTACGAAGGTGTACAGCCAGAGGAAGTGGTCTTGGTCAAGGGAACACTGACCAAAGACATGTTTGCTTCGGACGATGAAGCCAAAGTGGTATTAAAAAACAGTGCCACTGGTAAGAGCACGACATTGCAGGTGGATGAAGAAAATGGCCAATTCTCAGCAGTAGTAAAAAAGGCAGAGGCGGATGCTTTTGTCATTAAGTTAGATGCCAAGAAGGCAGCTTTTAGTGCTGCGCCTTTGCGATTGGCGCTGGCCTCATCAGGTCCTCCTGGCGATGTGAGTCGTATGGAGATTGCATTGGAACAGTCAGATATGGCGGAAGGTGAATCGTACCCCATTCCGAACATCCTCTTTGAGACTAATTCTGACCGGTTGGATGAACTAAGTGAACTTCTCATTGCTGAATTCGCCGAGTTTCTATCGGACAATTCCCATCTAAAGGTTCAAATCCAAGGCCATACAGATAATGTGGGGGATGCTGCAGCAAATCTCAATCTGAGTACCCGTAGGGCCAAACGAGTCACAGATACCTTATACGGCTATGGCATTGACGCCTCTAGGTTGAGTTCTAAAGGCTACGGTGAAAGTCGTCCAGTGGCTAGCAATGATACCGAGGAAGGGCGAGCGAAGAACCGCAGAACGGTGTTCGTCGTAAAGCAATTGTAGTTCTAAGAACATATATGCCCTAAGTACAGAGCAAAAAAAATCCCGAGCCATGCGGCTCGGGATTTTTGTATCTCTTGTGGTGAGGATTAGAAGCGACGCTCTTTGATACGAGCTGCTTTACCTGTACGCTCTCTTTGGTAGAAGATACGTGCACGACGTACTTTACCGCGCTTGTTCACCTCGATTTTTTCAATCGCTGGAAGGTTTACAGGGAAGATACGCTCTACACCTACGTTACCGCTCATCTTGCGAATAGTAAAAGTCTCAGTAGCACCTGAACCTCTGCGTTGCAATACTACACCGCGGAAGAACTGAGTACGTGTTTTCTCACCTTCAGTAATTTGAGTGTAGACAGTGATGGTATCACCTGCACCAAATTCTGGTAAGTCTTTTCTAGAAACGAATTCGTCGTTTACAAACTGAACTAAGTCCATGTTTAAAATAATTTACATTGCTGTGAGTCAACATTCACATCTCTTGCCAGAGGTTAACACGCAGTCCCTTTCGGGAGGGCAAAAGTAATTAAAAATTCTTTTTTAGAACTGCTCGCGACCTGCAAAGTGGAAATCGCCTTCGATCTGAGCGTTTTCATCGCTATCAGAACCGTGTACAGCGTTCTCACCAATGCTCTTAGCGAAGCGCGCACGGATAGTTCCTTCAGCAGCTTCCGCTGGATTTGTAGCACCGATCAACGTGCGGAAATCTTCAACAGCGTTGTCTTTTTCAAGAACTGCAGCCACGATAGGACCTGAAGTCATGAATTCAACGAGTTCACCGAAGAATGGACGCTCTTTATGTACTGCGTAGAATGCCTGTGCATCTGCAGTTGAGAGCTGTGTTAATTTCATTGCTGAAATACGGAATCCAGCTTCAGTGATTTGGTTTAGGATTGCACCGATGTGACCGTCGCGTACCGCGTCCGGCTTGATCATCGTAAGAGTCTTATTACCTGCCATTTTATTTGAGTTTTTCTAAAATTTGCGCCGCAAAGGTACACTTTTCTCGCACCTTTGTACGAGATTGTAACAGTTATGCAAGAAATACGTTTAGACGGTTTTAAAGTCGCGGTCGATTCCGCCAAGAATATTGTCATCACCAACCATACCAACCCTGACGGCGATGCCATGGGCAGTGCATTGGCGCTGAAAAGAGTATTGGAAAAGTTGGGGAAATCGGTCAGTGTAATTGTTCCGAATCCTTATCCGGAGTTCCTCTGGCATCTATCGGGTAACGAAAGTGTGATGGTCTACAGCGACGGAAAATTGGCTGCGAATGCTAAGATCGAGGCGGCAGATATGATTTTCCACCTAGACTACAATGCATATAGCAGAGCGGCAGATATGGAAACTGCGCTTAGAGCAGCAACTGCTATCAAGGTTATGATTGACCACCACCAGCAACCTGAGGATTGGCCAGATTTCATGTACAGCGATACGGGCATGAGTTCGACGTGTCAAATGATCTACGAGCTGTGCGATAGAATGGACTGGACTGCGCACTTGGATAAAGAGAGCGCGATTTGTATCTATACTGGGATAGTCACAGATACAGGCAGTTTCAAATACAGCGCCACCAGCGCACGCACGCACGAGGTAGCTTCAAAACTTTTGGATTTAGGTGTGGAGCCACAGCAGCTTCACAATAAAGTATTCGATTCGCAGCCAGTTGCCCGTCTTCGGTTGTTAGGGGCTATGCTGGATCAAATGGAAGTAAGTCCTGACGGCAAGAAAGTCTTGCTGTACCTATCGGAAGCACAATGCAATAAGCTAGGCTACCAAAAAGGCATTACAGAAGGCTTTGTAAATTACGGATTGAGCATAAGTGGTTCTCAATTGACGATTTTCCTTCGAGAAGAGGATGGCGCCGTGAAATTATCTCTGAGAAGTAAGGGAGATTATGATGTCAATACCTTAGCGCGTGAACACTTCAACGGAGGTGGTCACAAGAATGCCGCGGGAGGTAGAATTGTGATGACTATGGAAGAAGCCATTGCTCATTCTAAAACGCACTTGGGATGGTAAAGTATGCTAGCATTGCTTTAGCTCTTGCTCTTTGTGCCTGTGCAGAACGGCCAGCAGTAGAGGGTTCATCCATAGATGTAGATCCTGTTGAACGCCAAAAAATGTATTTGGCACAAGAGCGTGCCCAGCTCGAAGCGTACATACAAAGTCACGAGCTTGAAGGCATCGAGCGAAATGGATACGGGATGTATGAATTAAGTATGGCACCCGGTGAAGGAATCCCGGCAGAATTTGGTGATGCCATTGTGTACAGCGCAACTGTTTATTTGTTAGACGATAGCGGGGTAGGGCAGTATACGGACACGGTGGAATTGGGCCGAAGTGAAATGGAAATAGGCCTGCATGAGAGTCTTAAAGGCATGAAAAAAGGGGAAAAGAAACTAGTTCTCATCCCCTCGTTTTTGGCGCGTGGCTTAGCGGGTGATCTTGATAAAGTCCCTCCGCAGAGTCCTTTGCGTTATGATATTCGTCTTATCCAGGTAGGCCGCTAATCTGAGCTGCACCCGCTGGATGGTTATTCAACATTTCCATCACAACAAAAATGGTCGTAAAATGGCCGTTATCAGCATCTACACCTTCTAGCTCCATAACAACTTTGCCGTTGCTTTTGGTAAAATGTGCAACCTTCATGTAGTTGTATTCGTCAAGGTAAACTCCTAGTAGTACACCACCTTCAAAATTTGAGGCGAACTCATCGTAACGAAAGTGAACATTGCCGTTCTCCATGTTTTCCTTGGTCATGTACAACTCGCTGTCCTTGAATGTCAAGTAAACGTGGTCGTTCGCATCAACGATGTCGGTGTTCGCCTGCGTATCGTGATCGTACACTTCGTAAGAACTTACTTCAAAGCTTTTACGATCCATTTCAATCTGTGCCGAACGGTCAGCAATACTTCCCTCTGGTGCTTCACAAGAAGTTGTAGCAAAGCCCAAGGTTAAAAGGACGGCGGATAACGTAACTAACTTTTTCATAAGCATGAATTTTTCGTTGATAGCGTAAAGTTAACACAAAATTTACATTGAGAAAAATAAAAGTTTACAAATAGTTAACATTAGAAGGTAAGTGCTTAACATTGAGAATGTCGGACTTCATCCGGTGGCATTTCGGTGGAGAAGGATTACCTTTGAGCCCCATTTTAACTCAGATTAAACATGTTGAAGAAAATCCTATCATTGGTTGTTTTAGGTGCGATTACTGTGAGTTGTGGCGCAACCAAAGTGACCGTAAATAATGAAACCATCGAACTTGAGGATGGTATTTATGCAAAATTGACCACAAATAGAGGTGAAATCTTGATGGACTTCCACGAGGATTTAGCACCAATGACTGCGGCGAACTTTATTGCTCTTGCAGAGGGAAATCATCCGCGAGTAAAGGAGGAATACAAAGGCAAGCCCTATTATAACGGTATTATTTTCCATCGTGTCATTCCTAAATTTATGATTCAGTGTGGTGATCCTTCAGGTACTGGCTCAGGCAGCCCTGGCTATAAGTTCCCACAAGAGATTTCTTCTGAATTGCGTCACGATAAGGCAGGCGTAGTAAGTATGGCGAATGCCGGTCCTGGAACCAACGGTTCTCAGTTCTTTATTACACACAACCCAACACCACATTTGGACGGTGGGTATAACATCTTCGCACAGGTGATAAGCGGTCAAGAAATTGTTGTAGCTATTGGTGATGAAGAACGCTCGGCTGGTGACCGCCCGGTGGATAAAGTAGTTTTGGAAACTGTGGAGATTATCCGCGTAGGAAAAGAGGCCAAGAAGTTCGATGCGCCACAAGTCTTTGAAGATGGTGTGAATGGTGTTGAGGAGCGTAAAAAAGCAGCAGCAGCGGCAGTAGAAGACGAGATTGACTCTATGTATCCAGAAGCACAGAAAACAGCTTCAGGGCTGCGTTACATCATTGAAGATATGGGTAGCGGTGAAAAGCCAGCGCCTGGTCAAGTAGTGAAGGTGAATTACGCCGGTTACCTTATGGACGGGAAATGTTTTGATACCTCGGATAAAGAATTGGCCCAGGATAACGGTGTATACGATCCACGTCGTGAGCCGTATGAGCCAATCGTTGTTGAGATAGGACCACGCGGTCGTGTCATCAAAGGATGGCAAGAAGGATTGTCGTTATTGAATATCGGGGGTAAGGCCAAGCTTATCATTCCCCCGTACTTAGGTTACGGTGAGCGCGGTGCTGGTGGTGTTATTCCTCCGAACGCTTCGTTGGTATTTGATCTTGAAATTGTAGAATTAGCTAAATAAAACGGAGGAAACTCCAATTGATATGGATAACGGTATTTACGCCAAAATCACTACTCCGAAAGGAACAATTACAATTAAACTTGAGCACGAAAAGACACCAATGACGGTGGCAAACTTCGTGGGTTTAGCAGAAGGAACGCTTGAAAACACGGCAAAGGACAGCGGTGCTCCGTATTACGACGGCCTCACATTCCACCGCGTTATCGCAGATTTCATGATCCAAGGCGGAGACCCAACGGGTACAGGTGCCGGTGGTCCTGGATACCAATTTGAAGATGAGATTCACCC
>JACESW010000007.1 GCA_013911625.1 Cryomorphaceae bacterium
TAGAAGCAAAATAGTGAGAAGCGAAGAATTAAAAGCCGATTGGCACCACCTTCTAGATAAACTTTCCCACCAGTTTCCTGGCGATGGCGATATCGATTTGGACGGTGTCCTGTTGCTTGTGGGGACCCAGGAGCTTCAGATGGGATACATTAAAATGAAGAAGGACGTGAAGATTAATGTGCTTCATGTTGCGATTTGTACGGTCTTAGAGCCGTATGGCTATTACGAATTTGAGAAACGTGATGAGGAGGGGTGGCCTCATTTTAAATCGCTTAAACCTCTACCGACGTTAAAGGCTGGAGAGCAGGCCATCCTGATGAAACAGGCGGTTGTCAATTACTTTAAGTCCAACGGATATCTTTAGAAAAAGAAACCCCCGAGCCGCAGGCTCGGGGGTTTTTATTTGAATCGGCCCAGGTTAGCAACCCGGGTCAGATGGATCGTAAGGAAGTAGAATGATTGAGCTTTCTACCGTTTGGTTAGCTTCAAGTTTTACAAAACCACAACCAATATGTGTGAAAGGGTTGCCGCCGCGCGTTCCTAAAATTTTAAATACAGCTTCGTAGTCGTATTCGAACTCTACCACGCCGTCAAAGCCTGTGGTATCTACCATGTAGGCCTCTTCACGGTGGCCAGGAACATCAACAGACGCTTCTACCACAACATTTTGAATGGGCAAACCGTCAGGGTTGGTCACCTTGATTCTGAACGAGTACGTAGGATTATCAATGCGACATCCTGAAAACAAAAAGGCGCTTAGCGCAAAAAGGAAAACTATCTTTTTCATTATTCTACACAACCATTAGGGTCTCCGATTGGGTAAAGTACAACATTTACGTCAATTGTCTCCCCTCGAACCAGCCTTACGTAGTTACAACCTTCATAAACCATCTTCCACGCTTTGATATCGTGGTAGGCTTCGAAGCCTGATCTAAACACCACCTGGCCACTCACGTCTGTGAAGTTGTACCATTCGGTAGAGTTTTGGATGGGTGTAAACATCTTTACCGCAGCGTTCTGCACAGGCAGTCCGTCTTCATTGGTAACGGTAACTTTAACGAAGTATTCAGTTGCATCTTCTTCACATGAAGAAAAAGTAACTGCAACTAGTAATAAAAGAAATAAGCGTTTCATGCTTGTAATTCAGTAATTTCGCCAAATCTACAACAAACGAATCGTATTAGACTAGGCTGTTATGCTTGAAAATGTTCAAAATCTCCGCGATCAGATTGAATCTATCTCCTTGACTAACAAAGAGGAGGCAGAACAGTTTAGGCTACAATTCCTAAGCAAAAAGGGCGCCATTCAAGATTTGTTCAAGGAATTTAGAAACGTTCCTGCGGAACAGAAGAAGGCTTTTGGTGCGGCCCTGAATGAACTAAAGCAATTAGCTGAAGGCAAGCATAAAGAGGCACTTGAAGGCTTCGAAAGTACTGCGGCTACTGGAGTTAACGGCGATATTACCCGACCAGGTATTCCAGCGGAATTGGGTGCTATTCACCCAATCAACGCTATTAAGGACGAGATTGTAGATATTTTCAAACGCATAGGATTCAACGTAAGTGTTGGCCCGGAGGTTGAGGACGATTGGCACAACTTTACGGCGCTAAATTTCCCTGAAGAGCATCCAGCACGAGACATGCAGGACACTTTCTTCGTTCAAAGAAACCCAGATTGGGCTTTGCGAACGCACACGTCGTCTGTCCAAGTTCGAGCGATGGAGAGCAACACGCCGCCTATTCGCACCATTAGTCCAGGACGCGTTTTTAGAAACGAAGCCATTAGCGCGAGAAGTCATTGTATTTTCCACCAGATTGAGGGCCTTTACATCGACAAGGATGTAAGCTTTGCAGATTTAAAGCAAGTCTTGATGTACTTCGCCGAGGAATTTTTCGGCAACGCAAAGATTAGAATGCGTCCTTCATACTTCCCTTTTACTGAGCCTAGTGCCGAGGTAGATGTATGGTGGGGTCTAGAGACAGAGATTGACCACAAGATTACCAAAGGCACCGGATGGCTAGAGGTAATGGGCTGTGGTATGGTGGATCCAAATGTTTTGAAAGCGAGCGGTATAGATCCAGAAGTGTATTCGGGATATGCCTTTGGGATGGGGATTGAGCGTATTGCCATGAACCGCTACCAAATTCCTGACATTCGCTTGTTCACCGAGAATGACAAGCGTTTTTTGGAGCAGTTTAAGACAGGCGTTTAATCTACAGCGGCAAACGCAGCATCTATTTTTTGGGCCAATTCATGGTCGAGATCCGTCACCACGTTTCCTTCATCGTGCGTGGTAGAATAAAGAACAACCGTTCGGTAATCTATCGCAATAAAGGGGTGGTGGTTGCACGCTTCTGCAATAGCGCCTACCGCAGCAACAAAGTCTAAAGAGGCCTGAAAAGAAGGTAGCACAAAAGTTCGTTCGAGCCTAGTTTCTTTGTGGTCCCAAAGGTGATTGCGGTTGTTTCCTGCCATGATTTAAAGATAAAAAAAGCCCGCGGTACAACGCGGGCTTATTAAATATTCAGTCGGCCGTATTAAACAGCTGCAATTTTAAGCATGTTTGTGAAGCCCTTCTCCTGGATTGGCATCGAGGCAATTTTCACCACCAAATCATTGTCTTCGACAACGCTGTTTTCTTTGAGGATATTTTTGATATCGTCAAAGGTTTGATCCGTGCTTTCCATTCCGTCGTAGTAAAAGGCTTCAACACCCCATACCAACGACATTTGGTTCATGATTTGACGGTTGGCAGTGAACACGACAATCTTGGTTTTAGGTCGGTGTCCAGCAATTTTAAGTGCTGTATAACCGCTAAATGTGAGCGTAAGAATAGCTGCCGCGCCAACTTGATCTGCAATTTTTGCAGCGTTGTAACAAATGGTTTTCGTGATGTAGCGTTCGTTTTTAATCGAAGGCTCGTTGTCCATAATTGGCTTTACATCGAAGGTCGATTCAACGTGAGCCACAATACTAGCCATCGTTTCTACCACCTTTGCCGGGTATTTACCTACAGAGGTTTCTCCAGAGAGCATTACAGCATCAGCACCGTCGCATACAGAGTTAGCAACATCATTTACCTCAGCACGGGTAGGGCTTTGGCTTTCAATCATGCTCTCCATCATCTGTGTCGCGATAATACACGGCTTTGCCTTTATGTGACACTTCTCAACGATCATCTTCTGTACCATTGGAACAGAAGAGTAAGGAATTTCAACACCGAGGTCACCACGAGCTACCATAATAGCATCTGTAGCATGGATAATTTGGTCGATATCTACAACTGCCTCTGGCTTTTCGATTTTAGAAACAATTTTTGCGTAGCTCCCGAACTCTTCAATGATATTACGGAGCTGTTTCACATCTTGTGCGTCGCGAACAAAGCTTAAGCCAATCCATTCGACACCTTCTTCCATAGCTACAACGACATCAGCCAGGTCTTTTTCTGTCAAACACGGAAGGCTCACCTTAGTGTTTGGAAGGTTTACACCTTTCTTGCTCTTTAAAGGCCCTCCTTGAATAACGCGTGTAACTACAGTGTCTTTCTTGTTGGTCTCAACGACTTCGCACATGAGCTTGCCGTCGTCCATAAGAATGCGTTCGCCAGCGTTTACGTCATGAGGAAACTGTTCGTAGTTCATGTAAACGAGCTCAGCTGTTCCGTCTACTTTATCTGTGGTGAACGTTAGCGTATCGCCTTCATTGACAACCGCGCCTTCTTCAACATCTCCAATGCGAAGTTTAGGCCCTTGTAGGTCAGCGAGTACTGCGGTTTTACAATTAAATTCTTGGTTTATCTCTTTGATAAGACGGATTGTGCGGCGGTGTGTTTCGTGGTCTCCGTGTGAAAAGTTCACGCGAAAAACATTAACGCCGGCTTTAATCATGTCCATCATCACCTCCTTGTGCCATGAAGCAGGTCCAAGTGTAGCGACGATTTTCGTGTTGTTAGATGTTTCGGATCTCATATAAAAGATGTGTTTCAGTTTGTGTCAGTTGAGTGTGTGCCTCAAAGTAAGAGGCGGTAGTGATTCTAGGATTGCGCTTTAGGGCCGATTCTAAATCGACTGCAAATTCGTCATTTTCCGCCATTAAAACATAGTCCCAGTGTTTAACAGTAGGTAAAAGATGTTTTTCAGGAACGGTGCTTTCGAACAGGCTTGGCGTTTCGCTGGCTTCTTGGCGTGTACCACTGCTTATGTTCATTACTAGGCACAGCGGCTCACCCTTATGGTCTGTGCCGTCGTAAACGTTGTATTCCCAGATACTTCCGGCAATTTGAACGTCGGTTACCTCAGGACGCGCAATGAGCTTGAGGTCGTAATTGTGGTTCAACCAATAGGCCAACTCAAAGTCCTTCAGTTCGCTGCGAATACCAAGCATACTGAAGTTCATTTTCTCATTACTGAGTGCATTTATGTGTTTTACTCTAGGCATCTGCTATGTGTCCTTGGTAATACTCTTTCGAGGCGGCCTCCTCGCCCTTCTTCTTGGAACTGCCTTCTCCTTTTGCCACTAATACATCATCAATGTACAGTCCCATTACAAAAGTGCTGTTGTGCTGGGCGCCCATTCGGTCGATTTCCTCAAACTTAAAGTTCGTTTTTTCCGACTGAAAGTATTCTATGACCTCGCTCTTGTAGTTGAGTGTGGTTTCCACCAGGTTGTCTGAAGACAAGAAAGGATCGACAATTTTATTCGTGATAAAACGTTCGGTTCGCTTCATTCCGTGGTCTAGATACATAGCGCCGACCAATGCCTCAAGCGCATCTCCATAGATACTTTCACTGTAGTTGCCTTTAAGGTTGGCAACGACAAGGTTTGGCACGCCAAGTATATCTGCTACGCTGTTGAGGTTGTTTCTTGAAACAATCTTGCTACGAAGCTTAGTAAGATGACCCTCGTCGTCGGTTGGAAAGCGGTAATATAGAATGTCTGCGACGACAAGATCGATGACAGCGTCGCCCAAGAATTCGAGCCGTTCATTATTACGCTCTCCTTTCTTTTTGCGAAAAGGATAAGCGCTGGCGTGTCGTAATGCTAGTTTGTATAAAGCAGCTTCCTTTGGCCAATATCCGATGACTTCTTTGATTTTTCGATCGAAAGAAGGGCGTTTCAGAAAGGGTATAAGGCGTGCTTTTCTCGAACTCATTAACTATCTATTCGGCTTTCTTGAAAAGTACCGATGCATTGTGTCCCCCGAAACCGAAGGTATTACTCAAAGCAGCGCGCACTTCTCTTTCCTGAGCCGAATGGAAAGTAAAGTTGAGTTTAGGATCTAAGTTTTCGTCGTCGGTAAAGTGATTGATTGTTGGAGGAATCATGTTTGTGTGACAAGACATGATTGCCGCCATCGCTTCAACTGCACCGGCAGCACCAAGGAGATGTCCGGTCATACTTTTTGTTGACGAAATGTTGAGGTTATAGGCATGGTCGCCAAAGACTTGTTGGATCGCCTTTGTTTCTGCAATGTCTCCAAGCGGAGTGGAGGTACCGTGAACGTTCACGTAATCCACTTCGTCTGGTGTCATGCCCGCATCTTCAATGGCGTTGGCCATTACGTTGCGAGCGCCCAAGCCCTCAGGATGTGGTGCTGTAAGGTGGTGTGCATCGGCACTGAGTCCGCCACCGACCATTTCAGCGTAAATTTTAGCGCCGCGAGCTTTCGCGTGCTCATATTCTTCTAGAATAATTCCTGCACCACCTTCACCCATAACGAAACCGTCGCGCTCAGCGTCGAAAGGACGCGAAGCTGTTTTTGGATCGTCGTTGCGTGTTGAGAGTGCATTCATAGCGTTGAAGCCGCCCATACCTACAGGGTTGATAGCCGCTTCAGAACCACCAGTGACTATGATATCTGCCTTCCCCAAACGAATGAGGTTGAAGGAATCAATAAGCGCGTTCGTTGACGACGCACAAGCACTAACTGTGGTGTAGTTTGGTCCGCGAAGACCGTGCATCATTGAAATTCTCCCAGGCGTGATATCAGAAATCATCATAGGGATAAGGAATGGGTTGAAGCGAGGATTAAGGTCGTTATCAACGAAGCCTTTTACCTGATCGAAGAATGTATCGATACCACCGATACCTGATCCCCAAACCACCCCGATACGATCGAGGTTTTCGTTTTCCAAATCCAACCCGGAATCGGCAATGGCCTCATTGGCCACTACCACTCCGAATTGTGTAAATCGATCCATACGACGCGCTTCCTTACGGTCGAGCAAGTCGTTGGGAACAAAGTCTTTTACCTCACACGCAAAGTGTGTTTTAAACAAAGAAGAGTCGAACCTAGTAATAGGACCGGCTCCTGAAGTACCTGCAAGCAGATTCTTCCAAGTTTCTTCGGCCGTGTTACCCACCGGGGTAATCGCACCCAAACCTGTTACAACTACGCGTTTAAGGCTCATAAGAAAGACTTTAGCTTATGCTTTTGCTTCTTCGATATACGAAATAGCTTGACCTACAGTACCAATGTTTTCTGCTTGGTCGTCCGGAATTTGGATGTCGAATTCTTTTTCGAATTCCATGATCAATTCCACAGTGTCCAGAGAATCTGCACCGAGATCGTTTGTGAAGCTTGCTTCAGTGTTTACTTCGTTTTCGTCAACTCCTAGTTTGTCAACGATAATCGCTGTTACTTTTGCTGAAATGTCAGACATGATTAGTTTGTTTTAGTAATCAAGCACAAAGAAAATAAAACTTTAGTAATCCTCTACAGCCGGAATGTAGAGTTAACTTTGCCCTTTCAACAAGAAATATTCATGCTCAGGATAGCTGTATTAGCCTCAGGTTCAGGAAGTAACGCAGAAGAATTGCACCGCTATTTTTCGAATAGCGACCTCGCTCGTGTAGAATTGATAGTTACTAACAACACAAAAGCGGGCGTAATTGATCGATTTTCAGGCAAAAAAGTGGCGATTCGCACGTTCGACCCAAGCAGCGAAAGCGATACAGTTCTTCAGGAATTAACCCAAGTGGCAGATTTGGTTATCCTTGCTGGGTATTTGAGGATGATCCCGGCTTCATGGACGAGAGCTTTTCAAGGGCGTATGCTTAATATTCACCCCGCATTATTGCCAAAGTTTGGCGGCAAGGGCATGTATGGCAAGCACGTTCACCAAGCGGTAAGTGAAGCAAGCGAAACAGAGACCGGCATCACCATCCATCTGGTTAACGAACACTATGACGAAGGGGCCATTGTTGCCCAGTTTGCTGTTGATGTAGCCCCAGGGGAATCGCCGTTGTCTATTGAAGAAAAAGTGCGCCAACTGGAATTGGAATACTACGGACCCACTGTAGAACGTTGGATAGAGAACCTAACCTTGAGTCAATGAGAGTAACCATATATACAGATGGAGCAGCAAGCGGCAACCCAGGTCCTGGAGGATACGGTGTAGTGCTTGAGAGTAGCGCGGGCCACCGGAAAGAGCTTAACGGAGGGTTTCGGAGGACCACGAATAATCGAATGGAGCTGCTCGCTGTTATCGTTGGATTGCGAGAATTAAAAAGTACCGAAGTTGCAGTTACTGTGGTGAGCGACAGCAAATACGTGGTCGACGCTATCAATAAAGGCTGGTTGCGTTCTTGGGTAAAGAAAGGATTCAAGGACAAGAAGAATCCGGATCTGTGGAGATTAATGATTCCTCTATTAGACAAGTACAGCCCGACGTTTCAATGGGTAAAAGGGCACAATAACCATCCTCAAAATGAGCGTTGTGACGCGCTTGCTGTCCAGGCGAGTAAACAACCCAACCTTCCCCCTGATGATGGCTACGAAAGCACTCTTTAAAACTTTATAAAGTTCTGCGGGTCGATAGGCGCCCCTTCGAACCAAAGCTCAAAGTGCAGGTGTGGACCGGTAGAGTTTTCGCCACTGTTTCCGATGATGGCTATCGCTTCTCCGCTACGCACGAATTCACCCACTTCTTTGAGCAATGCGCTATTGTGTTTGTAAGCGCTGAGTAAGTTGTTCTCGTGTTGTACGATGATGATATTTCCGGTTTCGCTGGTCCAATCGGCAAAAATCACCGTTCCTTCATAACAGGTCTTTACAGGCGTATTCGATGCCGCTGCAATATCGACAGCAAAATGATTTGAAATTTTATCAAAGCCACTTGTAATTATTCCGTCGATAGGTGAAATTAATTGTGGAATTCCTAATTCAGCACCCCCTTGGCTTAAGGTAAAAGCATTTTCTTCTTCTACCCATTCACGGAAGGCGCTGTCTTGCGAACTAGGGTTTGAAAGGACAATTTCTGCATTATTGGATGAGGTGTCTGTTTCCAACTCTTGAAGAACGGTGTCAATCACCCCTCCGTTTAAAATACGTTGCACGCCCTGCAAATAGCGCTCATTGCGATCGATTGCAGCCGTCAAGCTGTCGGTTGTAAGAGCAAGCTCAATAGCTTCGCGGCGAAGCTTCGAAGAGGCATAGCCAGGTATAAGCTCTTTTAAAGGTGTAAAAGCAATGACGGTCGTAGTAAGTGCTATCGTGCTTACAATGGTGACGACAGAGAACACAAAGATGTTCAGGGGACTTAGTTTCAAGGTCAAGAGCTCCTCAAACGTATCATCGTTCAGGATTACAAAGCGGAATTTGTTCCTCCACCGCTGTACTCTAGTCTCGTTTTTTGAATCTTTTGCCATTCTTCTGACAAATATCGCACTATGAATTTCTCTCGTGGTATGAAATAAAATAATTTTAGCGCGTTATTAGACCTATGCATCATTTTCGACCGATTCTTTTTTCATTGACCCTATTGTTCCTCGCTGGCTGTTCAACAACCAAGGACCAGTGGGTGAATCGGAAATACCATGAAACCACGGCACATTACAATGCCTACTTTAACGGTATGGAGGCCTTTAACGAGGCCGTGGACGGCTTTGAGAAAACGGAAGAATTAGATTTTGAAAACGTGCTGCCCCTCTATTATTGGCCGGACGATAAACAGGCGTCGTCGCTTTTTGCTAAAATGGACCGTGCGCTTGAAAAGAGCGCCAAGGTGATCAAAGGCCACAGTATGGTCTTCTCTGGAAAACAGCGCAATCCTTATGTGGTTAAGTCGTACCTACTCATAGCACGAAGCAGATTTTATAAATATGAGTTTATACAAGCCCTGGAAGCTTCGGCATACATCGTCGATCAATTCAGCGGCATAGAGATGGCCGAAGAAGAAGTCTTTTGGGCGAAACTCTTGGCGGCACAGACCCACATTAGAATGGGCAATGCCTTTGCTGCGGAAAGCTTGTTGGACGAAATCTACACTAAAAAACTGCCCAAGGATAGGCTGCATGCGGCCCAGAAGGGATATGCTTTTTACCATCTTGAGTCTGGCAACCTAGAAGATGCCCAGAACTGGGTAGCAGCAGCCTTCGAAACCGCCGGAAGCAAAGAGGAGCGCGTTCGACTTGCCTATATTAACGCACAATTATTGACAAAACTCGGGATGGGATACGAAAGCGCCTTGGCCTACGAGCAAGTACTAGACCTCCACCCAAACAACTACGACATTACGTTTTCAGCACAAATTAAGCGTGCCGAAAACTTTGACGTATACATGGAAGATATTTCCATCATCGAAAAAGAGCTGCGTAAGATGCTCAAGGACGACAAGAACATTGCTTACCGCGACCAAATCTACTATGTATGGGCGCTAAAAGAATTGGACCTTGATCACTATCCAGAGGGGGAGTCGCTCCTGCGCAGATCCATATCGTCTTCGGTGAACAATCAAAAACAGAAGGGAAAGAGCTATTTAAAACTCGCGGGCGTTGAGTTTGACTTTAGAGCGTTTGTGCCTGCGAAAGGCTATTACGACAGTGCATTGGCCGTTCTGCCACCGGGCTATCCCGGAACGGATACTTTGCAAGAGCGCGTTGAGGTTTTGGGCGAACTTGTTCTTCATTACAACGAAGTAAAACTTCAAGACAGTTTGCAGTCTATGTATGGCATGAGCGAAACGGCGTTGCGAAAGAAGTTTGAAGACTATATCGAAGAGAAAAAGAAGCGTGAAGAAGAAGCTGCAAGACAGGCAGAAATTGCAGCATTGAACGCCGCACAAAATGCAGCCCTTGCGGATGCGGGACCAGTTGCAGGACAGGGCTCAGGAAAGTGGTATTTCTACAATCCGACCGTCCGTGCTTCGGGGCTGGCGGCATACAAAAGAACCTGGGGAGACCGTGTACTCGAAGACCATTGGCGACAAAAAGACAAGCCCGTAGACGGTTTTGGCGATGTTGACCTTGCTGCCAGTAGCGACCAAGATTCTACGTCACAGAATGAAGAATTGCTCCCGACCAACGACAATAGCGTGGAATATTACCTGGCTCGTGTTTTAAAAGACGAAGCCGATTTGAAAGAAAGTCTTCGCAAGGAGGCCAATGCGCTGGCGGAGCTAGGGTTTGTCTATAAGGACGGACTTGGAGATTTCGACGCGGCAGAAGACACATGGGGCAGGTACCTTAACGAGTTTACCGCTGCAACACCAACAGCAAAAGTGTGGTACGGAAAGTACTTGCTCGACGGCGCTATAGATAACAATGAGGGCCAGAGCATAGCAAAAGCAACGCTTCTATCGGACTACTCCAGCAGCCCATACGCGGCGTTGGTCCGCGGTGATCGACAAGGTCCTGAGGTTCCAGAGGAAGAACAGCGCGCTTACGACCAAGCCTTTTCAGCCTACACCTCTGGGTCATTTAAAGGTGCCAATTCAGCCATTGCCGCATTCAAGTCGCGTTTTCCGGAGAGCCAGTTATTGCCGAAAACAGCCTTGCTCGAGGCCTATGTCTTTGGACTCAACGAGAATGGCGTTGCCGTTGTTGAGCAGCTAAAGAAGGTGGTCAAAGACTTTGGAGGTACCGACGAAGCCGCGCGTGCCACACAGATTTTAGCACTGCTTCAAGACGAAAACAAGGGCGACGAAAACTCAAAAGGCAGTGGAGATCTTCGTGTTCGAACGGTCAAGTTTGACGATCAACCAAACGCACCTCATAAAATTGTCTTTGCCATTCCCGCACAGAATTCTGACATCAACAACTTGAGAAATGCCCTCGCGGACTTTAACAAGGAGAATTTCAAGTTCGACAATCTTCGCATCCAGAACATCTTTTACGACCAGAATACACAGCTGGTCATCATTAGCGGATTGCGCTCGAAAGCGAAGGCGGTCGTTTGGCTAAACAGCTACGAATCACAGGGTTCTAACATCAAACAATACTATCCGATTGGATTAAGTGAGGTTTTTTACATAAATAATCCGAACTTTGGCAAAGTGTACCGAGACAAGGTGCTAAAAGATTACATTCAATATTTCAAGGAGTTATGATTTCATCACCAAAGAAAAACCCAGATCAAGCCCAAGCCTCAAATAGAATATTAGGAGGCACTGCAATACAGGGCGACGTACAGACGGACGGCGATATTCGCGTTGATGGAACAATCAAAGGCAACGTAAAGGTGAGCGGCAAGCTAGTGGTTGGCCAACACGGTGTCGTTGAAGGCGAGGTTGAATGCAAGAACGCTGCCATTGCCGGGTCATTGAAAGGTATTCTTAATGTTGCACAGACCCTGTCTTTGACGGAATCAGCGAAGGTTGAAGGCAATGTACAGACTGAAAAACTTTCGGTAGAGCCAGGCGCTTCTATCAACGGTTCTGTGAGTATGGGAGCTGTAATGAAGAAAGTAGGTGAGGCAGATTCTGCAGCAACTAAGACCGCATAATCAAGGCCGTAATGGCTGATTTTCCTGACAAAAACGACCGTAAATTTTTGCGCTTTGGATCTCTTGGGGTCCAAATGGCGGTGCTTATCTATGCCGGATCCGAGCTTGGCAAATACCTTGATGACAGATACCCGTCAGATAAAAACTGGTACACCATTGCCTGTGTGATGGCAGCAGTGGGCATTTCATTTTATCAACTTGTCAAGGAATTACCCAAGGACTAATGATAGACGTGAGGGCTTTCAGGTTCTATGCAACACTCTTAGCTGTTGCGCTCTTGGGAGTGTTTGCACAATCGTCATTTACGGGTCAAGTGGTAGCCGGCCCCCTGTTGAAAACGTACGTTGTAAATAATCTACTGGCAGCTGTGATATTCACTCTCTTGTACGGCTGGAGAAAGCGCCATATTGAAAAGCTTGGCTTCCTGTTCATGGCAGGAACTGGCTTAAAGTTTCTAACTTTCTTCATTGTCTTTTACCCCGCATTTCATGCGGATGGAGAACTCACCAAAGACGAGTTTGTTTTATTCTTTGTTCCCTATGTGCTTTCTACTCTAGTAGAAATCGTCTTTTTGGCGCGTATTTTGAACCGAGAATAGCCGATGTTTTAAGGACGGCTAACCCGCTCAAGAGCAATGTTTTAAGGACGCCAAAAACACGAGTGCAAAAGGAGCCGTGTATAACCATAAATAAATAGCGCCTTTTCTTTTAGAGCGTGAATATTCTTCATTAGTTTTGCACCGATTTTAAGCCGCTAAAATCCCGGAAACGGGGAACGCAAAAATTGTATGATTTCTAAGTTTACTGCCTTATCAGCCTTTGTAGGCTTAATGTTTTTCTCAGTACCAGCGGCAGCTCAGGACCACGGTCATGAGGATGCGCACCACGAAGAAACACAACACGGTGATACTCATAGCGAGGAAGCACATGCTGTAGAGCTTCACGCTGAGGAAGCGCACGACGATAATCACGAAGCTCATTCAGAAGGTCACGGACACGGAGCATTTGTACCGGCGTCAGATACAGAAGGCAGAAAAGCTGTTGTAAAAGAGACGGTTGAGCATCACCTTGCAGATTCTTACGAATTCCACATTGTTGGCCCCGTAGGTTTTCCACTACCAGTTATTTTGTTTGACAACGGGCTGAAAGTCTTTTCATCAGCGAAGTTCCATCACGGTGAATCTGTGGCGGAGGTTGATGGTTCGTACTATGTAGTACACCACAGTAAAATTTACAAGACTGATTCGGAAGGCACTATCACTTATGATGAGCACCACCACCCAACAAATGAAAAGCCTCTAGACTTCTCAATCACCAAGAACGTGTTCATGATCATTTTTATGGCCGTATTTATGTTCTTGTTGTTTAGAGGTGTTGCGAAAACGTACAAGAATAGTTTGGTACCGAGCAAAGCAGGTCGATTCCTCGAGCCGCTTATCGTTTTCATTCGCGACGAGATTGCCATTCCTAACATTGGCGAAAAGCATTACAAGCGCTACATGAGCTTCTTGCTCACTATTTTCTTTTTCATCTGGTTTTTGAACTTGGTGGGTATGACGCCGCTAGGTGTAAACGTTACCGGCAATATTGCGGTGACAGTTTCTTTGGCCTTGATGACCTTCTTTATTACCCAGTTTAGTGGTAAGAAAGATTACTGGATGCACATTTTCTGGATGCCAGGTGTACCGGTTTTACTTCGCCCTGTTTTGGCGGTAATCGAATTGATCGGTTTGGTCGTTAAGCCATTCTCGTTGACCATTCGTCTTTACGCAAACATGCTAGCAGGTCACGTTGTAATTATGAGCATCCTCGGGTTGATCTACATTTTCGCTTCGTACGTTGCTGCGATTCCGTTTACCGGATTGACACTATTCCTTTATGTCTTGGAGCTGTTAGTAGCAGCACTACAGGCATATATTTTCACAATGTTGGCGTCTCTGTACTTCGGTGCAGCCGTTGAAGAGCACGACCATCACTAAACACGAGTATTAATTAAATTTTATATACTATGGAAATTCCAACTATTGTAGGTGCAGGCTTGATCGTAATCGGTGCTGGTATGGGTATCGGTAGAATCGGTGGTTCTGCAATGGAAGCAATTGGTCGTCAGCCTGAAGCTTCTGGTAAAATCCAAACAGCTATGATTATTGCTGCTGCACTTATCGAGGGTATCGGTTTCGCGGCACTTTTCGCAGCTTAAGACAATAAAGTAGGTAGGTGCAACGATTGGTTGCACCGCCTATTTTTTCCTAATTATAGAATTTGATTGTAATCAAAGAACATGGACAAGCTAATTAATGACTTTTCGATAGGACTATTCTTCTGGCAATCGCTGGTGTTCCTGCTTTTGATCTTCTTGCTTAGAAGGTATGCATGGAAGCCAATTTTGAATGCAGTTAACGAAAGAGAGCAGTCTATTGAAGGCGCTTTGAAGGCGGCAGAGAAAGCACGTCAAGAGATGGAGTCATTGCAAGCGAGCAATGAGGCAATCCTGAAGGAAGCGCGTGAAGAGCGTGAGCGCATTTTGAAAGAGGCGCGCGACATGAAAAACAACATCGTAGCCGAAGCTAAGGAAATGGCTGCTGCTGAAGCTGATAAAACAGTTGCCGCTGCTAAAGCTGCCATTGAAGCAGAAAAGGCTGCTGCTGTTGCAGAGTTAAAAAATCAAGCTGCAGTATTGAGCATTGAGGTTGCTGAAAAAGTTCTAGGCCAGGAATTGAGCGCAGAGAACAAGCAAACAGCGATGATCAGCAAGATGATTGACGAAGTTAAAATCAACTAAGAATAGGATATGAATTATCCAAGAGTTGCTTCCCGTTACAGTAAAGCCTTGCTTGAATTGGCCGTTGAAAAAAACGAGCTAGACAAAGTAAGTGCCGATGTAGCTACGCTGAAAGCAGCGGTTTCAGGTTCGAGAGACCTAGAGCTGTTGTTGGCGAGCCCAATAGTGAAAACGGACAAGAAGCAAGCCATCCTTAACGAAGTGTTCAAGGGAGCGTTCTCGCCAATTTTTGAAGGGTTCGTTTCATTGATTACTAAAAACGGTCGCGAGTCTATTTTAATTGCGATTTGCGAAAAGTTCGAAAAGGATGTGCTCGAGCACAAGGGCATCGTTGAGGCGGAAGTTACCACTGCGGTAGCACTTGCTGATGCCGATAAAGCGAAGTTGGTAGTATCCCTTAAAACTCAGTTGGGTAAAGAGGTGATACTAAAAGAATATGTTGATGCATCTACTATCGGTGGCATGAAGCTATTCGTTGGTGGATACCAGATTGACAACACGGTTTCTGGAAAGCTTAGAGCGTTGAGAAACCAATTAATTGACACGTCTTACGAGACGAAACTTTAAGAAAAACAAAGCCTTAATATAAAGGATCATGGCAGAAGTAAATCCAGCTGAAATTTCAGCAATTCTCAAACAACAACTCTCAGGGATGGCATCAGGTGCTGACCTTCAAGAGATAGGTACAGTATTGGAAGTAGGCGATGGTATTGCACGCGCTTACGGCCTAACTAACGCTCAGTCTGGTGAGTTGGTAGAATTTGAAAACGGTCAAAAGGGTATCGTATTGAACCTTGAAGAAGACAACGTAGGTATCGTATTGCTTGCGCCATCTACAGACATCAAGGAAGGATCTACAGTAAAGCGTACTAACACCATTGCATCTATCAACGTAGGTGAAGGAATGGTTGGTCGTGTGGTGGATACACTCGGTAACCCAATCGATGGTAAAGGACCTATCGAGGGCGAAACTTACGAGATGCCACTAGAGCGTAAGGCTCCTGGTGTTATCTACCGTCAGCCGGTAAACGAGCCTATGCAGACTGGTATTAAGTCAATCGATGCAATGATTCCTATTGGTCGTGGTCAGCGTGAGTTAATCATTGGTGACCGCCAGACAGGTAAGACTACGGTTGCTATCGATACGATCATCAACCAAAAAGAGTTCTTCGACAAAGGTGAGCCAGTATACTGTATCTACGTTGCTGTAGGTCAGAAAGGTTCTACTGTTGCGGGTATCGCTAAGACGTTGGAAGATGCGGGTGCATTGCAGTACACTACGATTGTTGCTGCAAACGCTTCTGATCCAGCTCCGATGCAGTTCTACGCACCATTTGCAGGTGCAGCAATCGGCGAGTACTTCCGTGATACAGGTCGTCCAGGTTTAATCATCTATGATGATCTTAGCAAGCAGGCTGTTGCTTACCGTGAGGTATCTCTTCTACTACGTCGTCCACCGGGCCGTGAGGCATACCCAGGTGATGTATTCTACTTGCACTCAAGATTGCTAGAGCGTGCTGCGAAAGTGATCGCTGATGATACTATTGCTTCACAAATGAACGACCTTCCTGAGTCTTTGAAAGGCAAAGTAAAAGGTGGCGGTTCATTGACAGCACTTCCAATTATCGAAACACAAGCAGGTGATGTATCTGCCTACATTCCTACGAACGTAATTTCGATTACTGACGGTCAGATCTTCTTAGAGGCTGATTTGTTCAACTCAGGGGTTCGTCCGGCAATTAACGTTGGTATCTCTGTATCACGTGTAGGGGGTTCTGCTCAGATTAAGCCAATGAAGAAGGTATCGGGTACATTGAAGCTTGACCAAGCACAGTACCGCGAGCTTGAAGCATTTGCGAAGTTCGGTTCTGACCTTGATGCTGCTACTATGGCGGTAATTAACAAGGGTGAGCGTAACGTAGAAATCTTAAAGCAAGGTGTAAACGCCCCAATGTCTGTAGCACATCAGGTGGCAATCATCTACGTAGGTACAAAAGGTAAATTGAACAAGGTGCCAGTAAACAAGGTGAAGGCCTTCGAAGTAGCACTTATTGAGTATATGGAAGCCAACCAGAAGGCTGCGCTAGATAGCATTGCAGCTGGTAAGTGGACAGATGCTGAGATCTCTGCGATCGAAGCTTCAGTTGCTGAGGTTTTACCGACGTACGAAGCATAAAAAGAAACTTAGCGCTGCGCCTTGGCGCAGCGTCTAAACATTCCCAGATATGGCGAATTTAAAAGAGCTAAGAGTTAGAATTACTTCCATTGGTAGCACAATGAAAATCACTTCAGCAATGAAGATGGTTAGTGCTGCTAAGTTGAAGAAGGCGCAGGATGCCATCGTACAGATGCGCCCTTATGCGTCTAAATTGACTGAAATTCTACAAAAAGCCGCTTCTACACTCGACAGCAGTGAAAATGCTTACGGTGTTGTTCGCGATACTAACCGCACCCGTGTGGTTGTGATCACTTCAAATCGTGGTCTTTGTGGCGCATTTAACTCAAGCGTAGTGAAGAAGGCAAAAGCCTTGATGGCCGACAGCAACGACGATTTCAGCATTGTAGCGATCGGTAAGAAGGCAGGCGACGCATTTAAAGACGATGCGCGTCTTGTGGAGCGCAATCCTGAGCTTTGGGATAACATTGGATTTGAGGCGGCATCAGAATATGCACAAAAACTCATGGACGGTTACTTGGCCGGAGAGTTTGATAAAGTGGTTTTGGTATACAATGCGTTCCGTAACGCAGCAGTACAAGAGCCAACTTCAGAACAGATGCTTCCAATTTCTATGGAAGTTGATGGCCCAGTAGATACTACAGAGTACCTCTACGAGCCAACGAAATCAGAGATTCTTGAAGATTTGATTCCTACTTCGTTGAAGACGCAGTTCTTTGCATCATTGCTCGATGCTAATGCCTCTGAGCACGGTGCTCGTATGACAGCGATGCATAAGGCAACAGACAATGCGAAAGCACTACAAGGAGACCTTAAACTAGAATACAACAAGGCACGTCAGGCGGCGATTACCAACGAAATTTTGGAGATTGTTGGTGGTGCAGACGCACTCGCTGGATAAACATCCTCGCAACAACTATACAGAATCCCCTTCGGCAGAGCGCTGAAGGGGATTTTTTGTCTCGATTGGGACTAAATTTTCACTTCAATTGCGTCAAGTTTATTTTGACTTAATTTGGACCAACCAAACCATTAAACCTGTTAACCATGACCCACTCGGAAATTCTCGAGAAGGAATTTATCAGCATTGCTGAATTAATGAAGCTATTCGACATCTCAAGAGCTACTGCACAGCGCCTCCTGAAGAAAGGAGAGGTCAAGAGCGTTAAACTCGGAGGAAAAGTCATTATTCCCACGAAGCCGCTGCGCGAAAAATTCGCATAAATCGCACATAAACTATCGGGTCTAGGCGTGAAAACCCTAAATTCGAGATATGCGTTTTCTAACCCTTCGAGTACGTACCTTCTTGTTCATGATATTGAACCTACTGTTGGCATTTCTGCTAACAGGGGCATTCAGCTTATATCACTTTCAGGAAGAAACCACGGATTACCACCAACAGCGATTGGAGCGCAAAGAACGCGCGATAATTAGCCATATTGAATACGTCATCTCTGGTCAAGACAGTGTGCCGAGAACTTACGATGAGTGGTCTGAGCTGTTTGACGAGCGATTGAATGAAATTGGTTCCGTTCACAAATTAGATTTAGCCATCTATCACCCTAAGGGCGAGCGCATCGCCGCCTCGGTGAATGCAGCGGAAAACCAAGGCGTCTTGCCCGAGCGCCTTAACGAATTTCCTAAGGGGGGGCGTAGAGTTCCTTTGGGACGTAAGGTTGATGATTCCGGTGATTTGTTAATCAGCACGAGCGAAATACTTGATGCCAACAAAGAGGTAGACCTTATCGTAAAAACACTATACCGCGTAGACAACAGCGCTATACCAGAGAGCGAGATTGAGTACCTGAAGCAGTTGGTCTATGTATACCTGTTCTTGTTGCTGTTAGGCATTGTATTAGCCTTTGTATTGTCTAATTACATCAGCCAGAACATGCGCAGGGTTATTGAACAACTAAAGAAGGTTCGGCTGAACAAATCCAACGAGAAATTAGACTGGCGCTTTAACGACGAAATAGGCGAGTTGATACAACAGTACAACGACATGGTCGAACAGCTTGAACGCACGGCTGTGGAGCTTGCTACTAGTGAGCGTGAAAGCGCTTGGAAAGAGATGGCACAGCAGGTTGCCCATGAGATTAAGAACCCGCTCACGCCAATGCGCTTGACCTTACAGATGATCGAGCGTGAAAAAGACATCAAAGAGGTACGCGAGATGGCAACCAATCTTTTGGAAGAGGTAGAGAATTTGACCCACATTGCCGAGGCTTTTTCGAGGTTCGCTCAAATGCCAGGACTTCAGTTGGAGCGTTTCGATGTTTCATACCAGACCAATAGAGCTGTGGGT
>JACESW010000070.1 GCA_013911625.1 Cryomorphaceae bacterium
GAGCTTTAACAGCGAACTAGGGGTTCCATTAACATTGAGCGCTCTAACGGACCAGCACCAAAGTGCTCTTATAGAAGTTGGTATAGATGAGGCGGGTGCTATGCAGGGCCATGAGGAATTGGTGCGGCCTTCTATCGGGATCTTCACCACCTTGGGCGATGCCCACGGCGAGAATTTTGAGAGTGATGAACAGAAATTCAAGGAAAAATTCAAGCTGTTCGAACATTGCCACAGCTTGGTTATTGGCCGTAAATGGCTGAGGTGGGCACAAGAACTAGGGCTTAAAGTCCCTGAGCGCACACTCGTGTGGGGGCAAGGGGAGGAATTGGACCCAGAGACCATAAAAGATTGGCCGTTTAGTGGCGATTATCAAAAAGAAAACGCCCTGAGTGCCTTGGGCGGTGCGTTGCTGTTGGGTACTTCTATGGAAGATCTGAAGCGTCGATTGGTTCTTTTGCAGCCGTTAGAGATGCGCATGCAATTGCGAGGAGCGAAGGACGGCGGCTATTTACTAGAAGATACCTACAGTTCAGATTTAAGCAGCCTCCGTTGGGCATTGGAAGAGCTCGTCAGCAGTGCACCCACTTCAAGAAAATGGGCGGTGCTCAGCCATTTGGGCAGCGAGGAAAAAACCGTTGAGGCCAAAGCCCTTGCGGCTACCTATGGTTTGGACCGTATCTGGTGGGTTGAAAAGCCGGAGGATGTGGGTGAATTGACCGCGAGTTTCGCTGGGTTGGATTTGAATAAAATTACCGTATTGGTCAAAGGCAGACGCGCCTTTAAATTGGAACAATTTGCCGCTACCCTGCAAGACCAATACCACAGTACGTGGGCTGAGGTGAACCTTAGCGCCATGCGCCGCAACTTGCAAAAGTTCAAAGCGCATTTGGCTCCAGAGATTAAAGTCATGGCCATGGTCAAAGCGGCCAGCTATGGCTCTGGTACCTTAGAAGTAGCCCGTTGGTTGCAAAACTTACATGTCGATTATCTCGGCGTTGCTTTTGCGCAGGAAGCACTGAGCTTGCGTGCAAGAGGGATTACCATGCCTATTTTGGTGCTTAATGTGGACCCACAACAGATGCCGCTGCTTGCTGCGGCGGGTACAGAAGTGGAGTTGTTTGCTTCTCACCAGCTCGATACTTGGCTCAGCACGAAGAGAACGGAGGTGCTGAAGGTCCATTTGAAGATCAATACAGGGATGAACCGATTGGGTTTTGCGCCCGATAAGGTGGAGGAATTATTGAAGGAATTGGCCACAGAGCCTCGAGTGGAAGTGGTTGGTGTATTCTCGCACCTCGCTGCGGCCGACGACCGGGATAAAGATGACTTTACGCGCAATCAGCTAAGCACTTTTGAAGCAGTCGCGGCAGCTGTGAAGGCGCAATATCCAGGGGCTGTAGCACACGTGTTGAATACGCACGGCATTCACAGATTTTCTAAAGAAGCCCACGAGATGGTACGCTTGGGCATAGGGCTATACGGTGCAGGAAGCTATGAAGGCATTGCGCCTTTGGAAGAAGTCATTTCTTGGAAGTGTAGGGTGAGTCAGGTTAGCGACCTTATGTCGGGCGATTCGGTAGGCTATGGTACTACCTTTACTGCTGATAGGCCTATGAAATATGCCACTTTGCCTGTGGGTTATGCCGACGGCTTATCTCGCGCCTTATCTGGTGGAAAAGGTGCGGTTTATATCGCCGGTCACCGCTGTGCCATCCTGGGAAGGGTGTGTATGGACATGTGCATGGTCGATGTAAGTGGCTTGGAGGTAAACCCTGGCGATGAGGTGGAGATTTTAGGTCCTCATCAAAGTGCCTCAAATCTAGCGAATGCGGCAGGAACGATTTCCTATGAGGTCCTTACTGGAATTGGCCCCAGAGTGCCAAGACTTTATATAAAGGATTAAGTCTTGTAATTATTCGGTTTAGCGGAGAGTATTCCCCCGTTTTGTTGTAATTTATACAACGAAACTCTTAAACGTATAGCCTCCTATGGATCTAATTACAACTCCACTACTTTCCGTATTGGTGGTTCTATTGGCCTACAAATCGGTTTTTACCGTAAAACAGAAGACTGCGGTAGTTATTGAGCGATTGGGTAAATTCCAGCGCATCGCTCAAAGTGGTCTCCAGTTTAAAATCCCTTTTATTGATCAAAAATCTGGCGTAGTGAATCTGCGTGTAAGGGAATTACCGGTAAACATTGAGACCAAGACGAAGGATGATGTATTTGTCAACCTTATTGTTTCTGTGCAGTATTTTGTTACCGCCAACGCCGAAGGAATCCGCAAAGCTTTCTACCAATTTGACAATCCTGAAGCACAGATCCAATCGTACGTTTTCGATTCTATTCGTTCCGAAGTCCCAAACCTCAATCTCGACGATGTTTTTAGCGAAAAAGACAAGATCGCAATTGCAGTTCAAAACGAGTTGGCAGAGACCATCTCGGGCTTCGGGTACGAAATAGTAAAAGCGTTGGTGACCGACATTGATCCGGACGCCAAAGTGAAGAATTCGATGAACGAGATCAATGCCGCCAAGCGTCTGAAAGAGGCAGCGAAGGAATATGCCGAAGCTGAAAAGATCAAGGTTGTTGCGGCCGCCGAAGCGGAAGCCCAAAGTAAGAAGCTACAAGGGGAGGGGATCGCAAACCAGCGCATCGCCATCGCTAACGGTCTTAAGCAAAGTGTAGAGGAAGTGCGTGGTGCCATGGAAGAAGGTACTACTGGGCAGCATGTGATGAATATGCTCTTTATGACCCAGCATTACGACACCATTAGCCGCCTGGCAGATAACAATGTAAGTACCATCTTCATGCCGTATTCGCCGGGTACAGTGGGCGATTTGCAGACGGAGATTCAGTCGGGATTGTTGGGTGTAGAGATGCTCAAGGAAGCCAAGGAAAAAGCTGCTAAAGACGTGAAGGACGCTACGAAGTAACCGTCTCTTCTGAGGTGATATTTAAAGGGAGCTACGACTGTGGTTCCCTTTTTTCTTTTAGGCTCTGCAGCGCGGTTAGACCGACCATAAAGGTGATCAGCAAGGCACCTGCCTGCTTGTCGAGCAGACTCTCTGTAGTCCCACTTAACATCACTACCAGCCAGATGTAGCGCAGTACGCCTGCACTTTTGAAAAGGCCCCACAAAAAGATTGCCGCCAATAGAAGGACTGCGACGATGCCACCCTCTGCCCAGCTCTGTATCCAGATGCTGTGGAAATCGTACATGAATTCATCAAGGGTATAGGCCTCTTTACCACGGTAAAATTTGGCATCCACTTTACTTAGACGTTCGTTCAGTTCAAATTCCCCTGCGCCATTACCCACGCCAACTACGGGGTGCTCGCCAATGATTTTTAGTCCTTCTCGCCAGATAAAAATCCGGTGGTTGGTCTGTTTGCCGTCCACTTTACCGTCAATACTTCGAATTTCGTTGCGCAGATCTACCAAACGACCCCGAGGCCCGGGCAACGCTGTTATTAGTGCTGCTCCTACAGCCAGCGTGGCTGCTGCTAAGCCAATAATTTTACGCCGTTGCTGCCGGTTTTTCAAGGCCAATTCCGCAAACCTTCCTAAGACAATCAAAGGCACCAGTATCAGATGAATGCGCACACTTAATACGATGACTCCAAACAATAGCCAAAGTACTGCGACCCCTCGAAGCGCACTTAACCCGTAGGTCTTACGCCAAACTTTTCGCTCCAAAATGAGTGCTGCAGCGATCAGATAGAGGCTTTGGAAATGAACGCCCAATCGGCCGCCTAACTCGAATTCTTTATAGTTGACCCAACCGTTGAGGTACAGACTTTTACAGAAGATGATGGTCCAGCTTACGAGCGTCGCCCAGGCAAAAGTTTCCATCCATCGTTTTACCCAGCCTTGGTGGTTTTTTAGCCTTGTGGCATGCATTAAAATGCCCATAACGGTGATAGGCAATACCATGATGACATCGTCCCAACCTTCGCTGCTGTATTCACTCCAAGTAGTACTGAGCCATTGCCAATCTATAAATGCGGCGAACAAGAGTAAAGGGCCAAAGCGAAAATGCTTCTTACCCACAGCCAATACACCTATGGCCATGATGATCAATCCATACACTGGACTGAGCCAAGGAAAGGCGAATGGGAGCAAAGCTGCACCAATACCGCCCGTAATGTGCAAGTAAGAATGAGGTTTTGTCATCGCTTATTTAACGCCCAGTAGGGCTTCCATCGTACCTGCTTCGAGCAAAATACTTGCCGCAGTGTTGATTTGTGCATCCCGCGTTAAGCCGCGCTCTAAGGTGCCCTCCAAACCGAAGCGCTTTTGAACCAAGTAATCTTCTAGATACTCTGTAATCTCAGTACGTTGGCTTTCGAGCACTTTTCCTTTCCGCTGCTCAACACTAGCAAGAAGGTCTTGAATATCTTCTTCACTTAGGTAGTCCAATTCTGATGCCGCTTTTTCCAACTGCTTTAATTTTCGCTCGCCCAAACTTTCAAAGGTGAACGCTTCGCCGGCTAAAAATCCTGTGAAGGCTGTCCATTGTTCTTCGCTAAGGGTGAAAGCATCCGGAGAAGCACCTTCCATCGATTCGACCACGCTGGCTGCGTAGCGTAAATCCAAACCTTTAGCGCTCATTGCACTGACAAATTCCGGATAGTAGGCATCAGCCAAGGTTGAATCTGGATGAATGCCGTCGCCATCGACCACAGGTCTGCCACTGGTGGTTGCAAACTCCTTTTGCGCCGCTTTTTTCGTACGTTTTCCGTTCTCGTCGCGGTCGTAATTGACCTTTTGAATGCAGCGTCCTGAAGGCGTATAATATTTGGCAACAGTCACCTTCATTTGAGCCCCGAAGGGAAGCGGTTTAATCTGTTGTACCAATCCTTTACCAAAGCTCTTTTCACCTAGGATGATCCCTCGGTCTAAATCTTGAATAGCGCCAGCAACAATCTCAGAAGCTGATGCACTGCGATCGTCTACTAGCACCGCTAAAGGTAGATCCGGGAACAGAGTTTTTGCCGCCTTGCGGTACACGTCTTGAATTTCTCCACCGCGACCACGGGTGCTCACAATAGTGTCCTTAGTATCGCTGAAATAACTGACAATTTTCACGGCCTCCATGAGCAATCCACCACCATTGCCGCGCAGATCTAAAATGATGCCTTTTGGATTTTGTTTCTTAAGGTTGATTAAAGCGTTTCGTACCTCAGAAGAAGCCTTTGCTGTAAATCCATCGAGGTATACATACCCAATTCCGTCTTCGCGCATGCCATAAAACGGCACCGCTTTAGAGGTGATGTTTTGACGGTTGAAAGTGAAGACCTCCTCATTGCCACCGCGCTCGACCACCACCTTGACTTCGCTATCTGGTGTTCCTTTTAGCAGGGAGCTCACATCCGAAATAGAAAAATCGTCAATGGAGGTGTCGTCTACCTTTTTGATAATATCCCCGACCTGAATACCTGCGGCTTTCGCCGGCCCGCTGTTGTTTAAATCAGAGATATAAATATCCTTTTCAATCTTTTGAATGACACATCCAACCCCGCCATACTCCCCGGTTTGAAGCAATCGAACATCCTCAATCTTGTCTTCAGGGTAATACACGGTATACGGGTCCAATTCCTTAAGCATCCCTTTAATCGCACTACCGACAGCCTGCTCTGCACCAATCTCATCCACGTAGTTCACCTGTACCTGTTGCAATACTGCGGTAAACACTTCTAATTGCTTACTCGTTTCAAAGGGATCTCCTGCCGCTGCACTCATCAATACACCAGCACTTACAATCACGGCCCAAAGGCTCATCTTATTCTTCATCTGCCAATTCTTTTTTTCGCTGCTCTGCATAGGCCTCGAGCAACTTCAAATATCCTGCCTCGAGAAAGGCGTAATCGTTCGGTCGGTTTCCTAAATAACGTATGGACCAAATCTCAGTTGCTCCGCTATCGAAAATCTTATCTTTATTAAGGCGGTACAATTCCCGCATCTGTCTTTTCATCTTATTGCGCTCAACTGCTTTTTTCAGTCCGCGCTTCGGCGCCACAATCGCCACTTTTCTCTGGATTCCATCCTCAAGCTCCGCTTCCATGTAACGCAAGGAGAAAGGAAAGACTTTCACGCCACGACCTTCCGCATGGAGGCCGTCGAAATGTTCCTTCTTCGTAAGGTGTTCTTTTTTGGGAAAACTGTAGCGCATAAAAAAGGCCCGGCGCATGCGCCGGGCCCTCAATTTACAATATATCTTACTTCTTGTTTGCCACTTTGATGTAATCGCTGATGGCCTTTGTCATCGATGGGGCGTCCGGCGTTGGTGCAGGGATATCAACGATCAATCCGTGACTTTCTGCCTCTTTTTGCGTCGTTGGTCCAAAACAAGCCAAGCGCGTTTTGTTCTGTTTGAACTCCGGGAAGTTCTCGTACAAACTCTTAATTCCAGAAGGAGAGAAGAACACGAGAATATCGTAGAATACATTTTCCAGATCGCTCAAATCACTGACAACCGTATTGAACAGAACAGCACGCGTGTAGTCAATGCCTGCATCCGCTAATGCATTCGGGATGGAAGGCTTCAAGCTGTTTGAAGAAGGCATCAAGAACTTTTCGTTTTTGAATTTCTTCAGGGTCGGAATTAATTCTTCAATCTTCAAATTGCCGTGGTAAATCTTGCGCTTGCGGTAAACCACATATTTCTGCAAGTAGTAAGCAATCGCCTCAGAGATACAGAAGTAACGCGTATCTGGACTGATCTGAACACGCATATCCTCGCACATACGGAAGTAGTGGTCAACAGCATTTTTAGAAGTCAAGATGACGTTGCGGTAATCTCTAATTTGGATTTTATCCTTTCTAAAGTTGGAGGCGGTAACCCCTTCCACGTGAATAAACG
>JACESW010000071.1 GCA_013911625.1 Cryomorphaceae bacterium
GTCTCCTGTAGCCGCAGCCACGGAAGGAGCAAAAACTTCAGGAAGTCCTTCGTAAGTTGCCATAATATTTAAAAACCTCTGCTTAAGTTTGTGAGTGCTTGATTAGATCCTACTGGATCTTGAGCTAAAACTTTACTAATTGCGGTTTGAAGAGTTTTTTCTCCTTCTTGACCCAAGTTACCAAGAGAAGCAATGCTTTGACCGACATTCAGCTGCTCGCCTTTGACACGAGCTAAATAAGCTTCACGGCGAGCGGACTCTTCCAGAGCTTTATTATTACGAGCGATAGTATCGTCGAGGATTTTTTCAGGATCTAATTTGGACATCCCAAGTAAACCTCTACGGAAGTTCTCCTTCTGCACCCACTGATAAAGATTTTGTACGTCACTTGCTGGGATTGTGAACTTACTTGCTGTACCACCAGGCGGTGTTGGAGAACGTAAAGCGCCGCCTTGTCCAACAAGACCTTGCACTAAAGAAGGAAGTAAAGCTGCAAGTGTGCTTCCGATCAGAGAAGACTTAACCCCACCCGCAGTAAGACCAGCAGCAATAGCAGGTGCAGCCATCAAGTAACTCCGGGCTTGTCGTACTGAATTCCGCTTAGCGGTTTCTGCTTAAATTTTAAATCATTTTGTTCAGAATACATCGGCATTACTGTTTCCTTTTGCTCTTTTGACGGAACAGCCGCAGTCTGAGGAAAGTTAGAAACTAAGTAACGCCGTAAAAACTCACTTGGATTCATATTCGGAGCATTATTCCGAATATCCTTCTCCCTTAATTGTTGCTCGCGATAGTTCATTAGCTCAACTGCTGAAACTGAATCGAAGGAGGAACATTATTACTAGAAGGTGAATTAAGCATTGAATAATTAGCACCCATGTTTGGGGTATCGTATTCAGCTGGTCGCTGAGAAGATAGTTCATTCATATGCATATCATCTTGTCGGTCTAACATATCTAAAAACATAAGCATTTCGTTCATAAGATCCGGACGCTGGCAGATACGCTCGATAAGTTCAACCAGAACTTCATCCATCGAAGGAGGCTGAACTTGTTCCACACGTAAACGTGCGGCTAATTGATTACGACCCATTGGGTCATCAACATCTGGGTACGAGTTGATCGATCGCGTGGCTCCGGTATACATACCGCCGGGCTCACCTTCTAAATTAGGAGCGTATCCTTTTGCATAATTACGAAGCACTTCAGCAACAACAGGCGCTGCAGCTGCTTGCTCGTCTGGGGTGATGGGAGTAGGAAGGCCCAGCATCCGAGCAGCAAAAGCGTAATCTTCTCTAGAAAACACCTGAACCTACAGCAATAGTTAATTCCATTGTACTCTGTATTCCTAAAACGTCGCCTGGCGAGACATCAAGGGTTAAACAGATTTTTTCTAGAACTTCAGGTGACGGTATATAACGATCATCAGCATATATTTTTCTCGTAGTCGTTGGTGAGATACAAGCTTGCTTACTCAACGCAAAAGAAGAAATATCCTTTTGCGCGAGTAAGTCTTTGAGGTTATTAATTAAATAACCACTAGCTGTGTGTGCGGAGTAAAAAGGCATTACCCAAGCTTTAGTCCCTCAGAAATGTTAACTAAACCAGTACCACTGAAATGACCGAAAGACGTCAAATCAATTTTCGGAGAGCTAATTAAACGCCAAGAAGGCATTTCGCTCTGGAACCGAATGTCGTCAAGAAGTAGCCAACGATTCTTTTTAGGGAATTTAACGGTTGTTAACAAACTATAGAACGTTCTTTCGAAAATACCGTCTTTAGGTCCATCGCACATAATAAAATCTGCATTAATCAAAAGATCCGCAAAACGATTAAATACATCACTCTCCTTAAGATCTTCTAGGTGTTGCGTGAGTCTCCCACTTTCAAAATCATTATCAGTTAAATAAGTTGTCTCGTAACTTTTCCAAGAAGCGACGTCAAACGTGGTCACCTTATCTTCGTCAGGAGAGTAGTCAAGCATCACACGAGCAGAGGTTCCGTAGTGTGTACCAATATCGATCAGACTAAGTGGTCCTTGACTACGATCAAGATTAAAAATAAGACCAGCTAGAAGCCTGTAGTGATCACCAGGAAGACAGTTAGCAAAAGGATTATCACAGGATACACGACACTTCGATGCGGTTTTAACGCTATCGAGAACATAATCCCAGTTGTCAAATTGCTGAGCAGCAACATCGTCGTCTACAGACCAGCACTCGCTAGGAATGCGATGTCGAACAGATTTCATAATTAAAAACCTAGATGTTTACGGCGGACAAAACCTAAATCGTAAGTCGTAAAACTTACAGGCATGTCCGGAATATTAAAAGGAGTCTTATTAGTTTCACCCTCTACATGAGCTTGCCAAGTTTCATTCCACTTTAAATGCAAGTACTGTTTATTCATTTCATGCGCTACATGAATACCATGCGCGATAGAGGGTTCCGAGCGCCAAGTTTGCGACCCATCCGAGTAATCATTTTTCTTACCGCCGTGGTAATAACCAGAGTCAAGACTTAAAACACGCTTCACATCGTCGTGAATAAAACGCATCCCATAATCCATATCTTCGCAATAACCTGGATACAAGTTTTCATCAAAAAGACCGTACTTTTCAACCATCCAATCTTTTAACAGAAATATATCCCAACCTCCTCCATTTCCATGAACAATACCAACCTCTTTATCTTGAGCTTTATTATTCATTTCCTCAAGAAAACCAGGCTCAAACTTAATGTCGTGATTAGCAATCACCCAGTAAGGGGCTTTCATAAACGTTTTAATAATTAAATTCCAGGCTCCACTACAACCAACATTGGCAGGCAAATGACAAACATGAACATTTTTTATATATCTATTAGGTATCTCTTTAATAAGATCTACTTCATTAGTAATTTGCCCTCTTCCGTTGTTATTAAAAACAACAAAATTATCTACAGGGTAATCAATACTCATGTACAGGCGATGAAGCCAGTACGGAGTATTAACAATCGCAGTACCAATAACAGGAATGCTGCCCATAAGCTGTTAGCAATGGCAGTATACTAACACAAATCTAAGTTTTGACCATCAGAATCGATTTGATTTTGAAGATGTCTATAAAAAGCCCCTCGTCTTGGTTTGTAAGACCGGGAATATTTAATTTTTTGAACACGTTTATCTCTTTTGTAGATTCGTACACCTCTCTCATTGATGTAATACTCCCCTCCAAGGGGACCAGTGATCCATTCACGTTCGTTGTCCATGATAAATCAAACAGTGTAATCGTAAAAAACTTCTCCCTGTCTTTTAGAACTTTGTTCTAGATACTGAATTCGTTTATTGAGCAAAGTCCTGATATAAGAAGTTGGTTTGAGGTTTGCTTCTTCTGCAACTTTTTGTAAAGATTCATACTCTTTATCATCTAAACATATTGTCACAGAGCGTTTGCGTAGTTTTCCTGTTCGAGTGTTTCCCATGAGATTCAGAATATAGGAGCGGTGGGACTTGAACCCACAAGAGCTTTGCAGCTCGACGGATTTTAAGTCCGTTCCGTAGACCAATTCCGGCACACTCCCGAAAATTCGGCAGACTGTCACCGACAACGGGACTATAACCTAAATTTTGAAGTTGCCTACCCTATAAGCACTGTTAATATGCTGATGTTTACAACATAAAAAGTGACTGCATCCTCTTTTCAAGACCTAATGGGTCAGCTTAAAGACAAACCATGCGTAAAAGTTCAATCAGAGACTAAAAAACAACTGTCTAGTCGCTATACCTTCACAGAAGGGTGGTACGATGCGCTGCTTAATAGTGAATTTGCCATCAGAAACAACAATACGGATAAAAAAATTAAAATTGACGAACAACAAAAGCTTCAAATCGTTGAAATTGGTGTATATGAAGGTGCTTCTAGTTGTTTTTGGTCAGATTTTTATCTAAACAACCCAGATTCTCGCCTTATTTCTATTGATCCCTTCACAGGAAGCGAAGAACACTTAAAAGAACCTGAGAAATACCCTGGTCTTTCCAAACTGGAAGTAACTGCACGAGAAAATATTGCGAAATCAGATAATGCGGGAAAAGTTGAAATTATCAAAGGATACTCACATCTAATTTACCCACATCTTTTTTATCGTTATGGTGAAGATCCGTGGATTGATGTTCTTTATATAGATGGAGCGCATGATTCGATTTCAGTTGCTCGTGACATCACTCTATATGTTCCTATGGTTAAGCCTGGCGGGGTGGTCTTTTTTGACGATTACGCGCATCCTGACGTCAAACGAGCAGTTGATATGTCTTTGAACGCATTTGCTGAGTTTGAACTAGCAATGTTTACAGGCTGGCAGCTAGTAGGAAAAATTGCAGACTATAAAAAATCTCACGGATGATGACGCTTCAAGGCCGCTGCAGCTCTTAAAGCGGCCTATCCACGGAAGTCGACACTGCTGCAACAGTGTGGGGGATCCAACTTCAAATGGATGTTACCGTTTATCACAGCTCTCGCAAGGCTGCGCCCACAGAAATCTACTTGCAATGGCTAGCCGCTGACGTCGTTTTTTTTCTTTACTCACCCTTTAACCCCTTCTATTACTGCAGCTCGCGCTTACCTCGTTTTTTACTTCAACTTATCCGAGCCCAACAACGATAGTATGGTCGCTGTTGCAACGCTAAACAAATTCTCTACACGACCAGTTATCTCTGGACACACCTCAGACACCAACGCATCCTTATCTCTTTCCCGCGTATACTGAGTGCATGTAGCGTACCCAACGATTATGAGTACACCTTGATACAAAAATACTGCAACTAGCGACCTAAGTAAAAATACTTTAGGTCTAAACTCATTCACGATCTATTTAAATTGTTCCAAACATTCTTTGAATAGTTGGCAACCCACCTGCCACGGCTTGCGACACACGGTCCTCTTCAGTCTCGTAAGTCTTATATTCAAGATCCTCGTCGTCCGCAGTTGCTTCATCTAACGCCGAAAACGCAGCATCCAAGAAATCAGGATCAGTAATCGAACGCATAAAACTTGGCTGATCCTGAGGCACAACACCAGCAGGACTTGGATCTTCAACTACTGAGTCTTGGAAATATCGTGTGGATCCTCCTCGTGTCGGATCGCCGAGATAATAATCAGAGGGATTACTAGGGTCACCGCCGACGAAATCAAAATAAGATCCTGCAAAAGGAGGATACGTTGCTTCCTCCATTCGTGTTTCAAAATCCACTGGTCCCGGAGCGCCGTAATCATCTTCCGGAACTTCAGGCGTAGGTTCGGATGGGATAATTTCATCTTCAGGTTTTGGTTCTGGTCCTGAGCCTCGAATAAAATCTAAAATCCTAGATACTTCTTCGCGTTCATCAACATTTTGAATACCTACCTTTTTAGCAGCTTTTTTTACAGTGGCCTCGTCATACTCATATAAAGGATTAGTAAAACCATAAGAATGAGGATTATCGTTCGTATACTTAGGGTTGTTGGGGTCCCTGTAAGCAAAAGGCCGACCATCAACAGTAAATTTCTTCGTTCCCACGCTGGTAAAGCAGATATTTAATACTTTAGCTCAATCACACGCCGCGTAAAAGAGGAGCATATTTTCGGCGGAACTCAAGACGACGCTCAGTAAAACCGGGAATAATACGATCAATATCACCCGAGCGAATAGCTTCTCTTAATCTTTGACCATCATCTAAATTATTGTTAAAAGTAGGTAATTCAACAGAAACCAAAGTGCCGTCGTCAGGATCTGCGTAACGCTCGAAAATTTGATTTTTCTGACCCATCAATTCTTTATTCTGTTCAAGATACTGATACAAGAAATCGCGCTTACCAGTCTCGGGGTTCGAAGCTATGGGACTTCTGTAGCTTTTAATGAACCGATCTCTATCGAGATCCTCACCAGGCATAGAAGGACCAGGACGTCTGTATTCCCTTAAATCAAGTTTTGAAGGATCCAGCTTTATAGCGGGATTCATTTTTTCTTGATAATCCTCGAAACGTCTTTTCATTTCGACAGCCTTAGGTGACTGAGAAGGATCGACCGAGCTGTTGATGTAATTCGCAGAAACCTCTAAAGGCACAACCTCAGAATCATCTACACCAGGGCGGTAAACAGGATTCTCTATCTCAAATTTATCTTCACCAGGACGATAAAGAAAATCACGATAATCAGGAAGATCAACAGAACCTTGTCCGTAGCCACGGGGCTCTGGTGGTACATCGTAAGGATTGGGGTCCGGAGTAAACGGACGGTTGTCTGGTCCGTCATGCACAGAACCGCCAAAACGAGGGCGACTGTAAATCTGCCCATTCCTAAAAATACGTTCTTTAGTATCTTGAAAACTCACAACCCAAAATCAAACAGATATAAATACTTTAACTTAAAAACATAGGAGTCATAAGCCAAAAATTAAAAGCAGAAAAAAATAAAGTAATTAAAAGTGTCCAGAAAGTGAAGTTGGGCACGTGGAAAGAAAACTCGACACAGCAAAAATACTCAAACGCTTGCCACAGAACTGTGTTTTAGATCACTTTGTCACTAGACCAAAACTTTCATCGTCATTTAACGCGCCGAGTTTTTTTTTCAGGCGGCTGTTAGTATATTGCTATTCCAGAAGTTTTACCCCCAAAATACCGGGAAGATACCCAGACCCTTCTCGCCCACGCCGTCATATATGTCAAATAAGAAAAAAAAGGCTTAAAAATTTCAGATTGCGGAACAGATAAATATACCTTATGGGTACACATGTGAAGCTACAGTGCGACTTGACGGCGGGATCTCTTCCTATCATTGTTTCAATATGTGAACCACGGCGGGGTGGGGTGGTATAATCGCGCGCGTCACGCGGTTCTTCCTTAGTGATACAG
>JACESW010000072.1 GCA_013911625.1 Cryomorphaceae bacterium
CATGATGAGCGGTCAAATCAACAGTAATAGGCACTACAGTAATAAAACCTTCCTCCAAAGCAGCGATATCTGTATCGTCGCCATTGTCATAGTTGACGAACTTTCCGGTAAGCCAGAAATACGGACGGCCAAATGGATCAACACGCTCGTCAAATTCCTCTTCCCAATTCCCTATAGCCATTCGACATACTCGAATGCCTTTGTAAGGGGCTTTGGCGTTCTCTGGAATATTGACATTTAAACATGTGCCAGTAGCTAGACCATTGTCGATGACTTGCTGTATGATTTTGCGCACTGCAGGCTTCGAAGCTTCAAAACTGGCTTCCCAACTGTGCTCACACAAACTAAAGCCAATGGCAGGAATACGTTCCAACGCACCTTCTACTGCAGCGCTCATCGTACCACTATAAATAACGTTTACAGAAGCATTAGAGCCGTGATTAATACCGCTTAAAATTAAATCTGGACGACGTGGCATGACTTTATTAATGGCGAGCTTTACGCAATCCGCGGGTGTTCCGCTGACCTTAAACTCTTTTTGAGGCCCTTCGCTTTTCACCTCTGAAACTCTCAAACTGACGTCCAATGAAATGGCATGTCCTTTACCGCTCATGGGTCCATCGGGTGCAACTACCCAAACCTCACCAAAGTCATTGGCAATTTCTGTCAAGACTTTGATGCCCGGAGCGGAAATACTGTCATCGTTTGTGATGAGAATTAGAGGCTTTTTTGTCATCTTTATAAGGCTTTATGCCAAAGTTACATGGATTCGCGCGGCGGCACATGTTTTGGTCTATGTTTATAACGAAAACTTTATAACAACCTTATGTTCGGAATCATCATTCTATTTGTCATTATCGGCTTCATCGTTCAGCAACGCTTAAAGTCGAAGTTTAAAAAATACTCAAAAGAGGCCTTGAGTAATGGTATGTCTGGTGCTGAAATCGCCCAGAAAATGCTCGAGGACCATTTCATTTATGACGTCCGTATCGAAAGCGTAGCAGGAAAATTAACCGACCACTACAACCCTGCAAATAAAACGGTAAACCTTAGCCCGGAAGTCTATTCTGGACGCAGTGTCGCTGCCGCAGCTGTAGCAGCGCATGAAGTTGGCCATGCCGTACAACACGCCAAAGGCTACAAATGGCTGGAGATGCGCTCACAACTTGTACCCATGGTTCAGTTTAGCGGTAAGATTATGAATATTGTTATCTGGTCCATGATCCTTGGAGTTGGATTCTTGGGCATCTTTGGATACAACACTGCAATATGGATTCTAATTGCAGCACAAATAGCGATCACAGCTTTTACGGTCGTGACTTTACCCGTTGAGTACGATGCGTCAAACCGTGCACTGGCCTGGCTCACTGACAAAGGCATGATTACAGCACAAGAACACGATAAAGCAAACGACGCTTTGAGCTGGGCTGCCCGAACTTATTTAGTGGCCGCATTAGCTTCCATGGCACAGCTAGCATACTACTTCTCGCTACTGCGGGATTAAATAAGCAGTGAAATTCGACATAAAAAATCCCCTGCGCCGATGGCACAGGGGATTTCTTTTTTGTTATAAATGCGATATTTATTTCTCTACTTTATACCCTAACGATTGTAGAAAAGCGATCTTCTCGTCAACTACTGCTTGCTGACGGTTTGCAATTTCCTTTTCAATACTCTTCTTCATTCCTGCCAATTCTTGTTCAGAAAGTTTGCCCAGAAATTGTGAAGCAAATAGGGATTTTAGTGTCTTGTTATTGTTCTGATTTGCACGGATGTGCTCTACCAAAGCCTTTGGTTTCATAGTAAGAAAGTTAAATTGTGTGTACTACAAATCTAACAAAAAAACTATTGCAAATCTTCAAGATTTTTTAGCCCAATATGACGAACAGAAATTAATGGCTCCGCGTACGCCGCACCGATTACTCTACCCCAATCCTGGGCACGTGCAATAACTGATTTAAAGAAGCCCTCGCTCGCAATTATGGTTTCAGGCTCTATACTATTAGGGTCAAAAAATTGACTTTTATGTGCCTTAATCGATGCAATTTTCTTTTCAAATCCCTCACTAATATCTACCACAACTTGAGGTTCTAAATTGTAGAATTGAAGGTATTTATACATGGTCTTTGGACGCCATGGTTCCAAAACTGTATCCCCATCTTTAATAACAATCTTGTGCAAACCGGAAAGGAAACAGGCTTCTTCGACTAATCTAGAGGCTCTCCCGTGATCGGGATGCCTGTCCGTAGGAGCATTCATCAAGACAATATCCGGTTGGTATTTACGAAGAACACGCACCACCTGGAGCTGGCTTTCGTGAGAATAGTCAATACGACCGTCAGGCATTTCAAGATTTAATCGTACACTACAACCCAGTATAGCGGCTGCGTCTTTTGCTTCTTCATCTCTGAGTTCAGGTGTGCCTCTGGTCCCCATTTCACCCCTTGACAAATCAACAATACCCGTGGTCAAGCCGCGCATAGCATGCGTCGCGAGTATGCCTCCAGCACCCAACTCGACATCGTCAGGATGTGCACCAAAAGCAAGGACATTTATTTTCATAGCAGTTTTTTACCTGCCGCGAAGTTCGTGATTTCTGCGCTCATTGGATCCATACGGCTCTCATAATGAGCCACCCAGTTGCCATTTTCATCGATTAAGAACTTGTTGAAGTTCCAACTTACTCTGGCATCATCCACGCCATTCAAGGCTTTGTTACACAACCACTGGTACACTTCATGACCGCGGCTTCCATTAGTTTTTACTTTACTCATCATCTGGAACGAAACACCATAATTTTTAGAGCAGAAGCTTTTAATTTGAGATTCGTTTCCGGGTTCTTGGAATCCAAAATCATTCGCAGGAAACCCTAGGATTACAAAATTTTCACCGCCGTAGCGCTCGTGCAATTGTTGCAACTCTTCATATTGCGGAGTGTACCCACATTTCGAAGCAACATTTACAATTAATACACGCTTGCCCTTCAAAGCGCTAAAAGAAAAATCGGCACCATCAATAGTGGTTGCACTCAAGTCATAAAAGCTTTTAGATTCCATTGGTTCGTTAGTTGTTTCTACTGCCAAAGCAGTTTCAGTATTCGAGATAGGTTCGTTGGCACATGCAATTAATGCAATGCTAAACAAGAGGTACTTCATATCTATTGAGTCTAATCAATTTTAGGTTAGAACAAGAATTGACCACTAATGTTTGTTGTAACTTTGTTTCAATCAAATTCTAGGATGGCGAAGATAGGTCCACTCATTCAACGTTTTGCGCAACAAGAGCTAAGAAATTCCAATGCGATTTTTTCTCTTGGGCTTTACCTTGTGGGCATCACCTACCTCATCTATTTACTCGGAGGCCAAAATGCTTCCGACTCAACGTGGAATACATTGTTGTGGATCGTAGTATTCTTTGGCGCGATTAATCAAGCAAGCCGAAGTTTTGAATTTGAAAGCGGCGACTACTTCTACTATTATCAAACTATAGCCGGGCCGAAAACGACCATCATTGCCAAACTCATTTACAACAGCCTCTACATGCTTTTGCTTTCAGCGGCAGCCTGGGCTCTTTTTAGTCTGTTCTACGGTAATAGCGTCTACAATCCAGCCGGCTTTGCCTTGGGGCTAGCACTCGGCTGTGTTGGGTTTAGCGCCATTTTAACCTTGGCCAATGGGATTTCAGAACGCAGTGGTGGAAATGCCACACTGAGTAGCATTCTAGCCATTCCTTTAACACTTCCAGTCCTCAAAATTGTCAGTGCGATTAACATTCAAGCAATGGTTGGAGCGCCCCTTGAGGAAGTATATGAATTAGTTGGCTCATTATTCGCGTTAGATATCGCAATTGGGCTTCTTGCCTACCTCCTCTTTCCGTATCTTTGGCAGGATTAAAAACACCCAATGACTGGACGTATTTACAAAGCACTTGGAGTTGCGTTGGTACTGTATTCTTTAATTTACGGATTGCTAACTAGTGTTCCAGATTTACCAATCATCGAGCAGAGCATTCGAAATCTGTTTTACCATGTGAGCATGTGGTTCGCAATGGTAGGAATGATGGCTGGAAGTTTCGGCAATGCCGTGGGGTTTTTAAGGGGAGAAAATCTTAGCAAAGACCGCAGAAGTGAAAGCTTGGCTGAAACTGGAATGCTCTTCGCGTTCTTGGGATTATTTACAGGAATGATGTGGGCCAAATTTACCTGGGGTGCTTGGTGGACAAATGACCCAAAGCTCAACGGTAGTGCGATCACCATACTTATTTACCTCGCATACTTCGTGCTGCGCAACGGTATAGAAGAACCTCGTAAGAAGGCACGTATTAGTGCCGTGTACAACATATTCGCGTTTGTCATGATGATAGTTTTCATTGGAATACTACCAAGAATAACAGACAGCCTACATCCTGGTAATGGCGGAAATCCTGGATTTAACTCCTACGATTTGGACAACCGCTTAAGGATGATCTTTTACCCAGCAGTCATTGGCTGGATTTTGGTGGGAACATGGATCGCTTCATTGCGTTACAGAATTAAGAACTTGAGTCAATCATGAAGAATTTAGCATACCTATTTGCAGCATTAGTACCGTTTCAAGCGCTTGCACAAACAGAAAGCGTAATGTACAGCGAAGGCAAAATTTATGTCGTTGTGGCTGTCATTGCAATTATTTTCCTTGGACTAGCAGGTTACTTGTACCGTATGGATCGTAAAATCAGTGCACTAGAAGATGAAAAATAGTCAGATTGCCATCATCATAGCCATTGCTGTATTGATAGGCTATACACTTGTGCGCTTAGGGAACAGTTCGACCTATAGCAGCTTTAGCGATGCAACCGCATTGAACGGAGAAAAAACTACGGTTATCGGATACCTTGATCTTGAGGAAAGCATGGACTTCAATCCTAAAACCGTACAATTTGCATTTACGGCAAGAGATAAAAAGGGAAACTCTAGTAGAGTAATCTACAACCAACCTAAGCCACAGGATTTCGAACGTTCCGAAGAAATCACCATGACAGGTTATGCCACTGATAGTGCCTTTATCGCCACGGATATCCTGATGAAATGTCCATCAAAATACAACGAACAGAACGAGGTAGACTCGGACAAGATTTACAAATAACCATCTATGGAATACGTAGGCGAACACCTTTGGGCCGCTAATCTCGGTAGAGGGCTCACTGCCTTAGCCTTCACTATGGCGCTACTCTCTACTGTTGCTTATTATCTCAAAGGCGACGACTGGAAAAGACTGGGGCGTATATCGTTCAGGGTGCATGCAATATCCTTGTTTGGACTTATTGGCACCTTATTTTTCATCATGGCCAACCATTATTTCGAGTTTGACTATGTCTGGAAACACACTTCCCTCGATCTACCGGCGCGTTACTTATTCTCAGCATTCTGGGAAGGCCAAGAAGGTTCATTCCTGTTATGGATGTTCTGGAATGCAGTTTTAGGTTATATCCTCACCTATTCCGCGAAAGCCTTTGAAGGCCCCGTGGTAGGAGTATTTGCTGCTGTTCAAGCCTTCTTAGTGAGTATGATACTCGGCGTATATGTCGGCGATATGCACATTGGGTACAGTCCATTTATTTTGGTTCGTGAACTGCAGGATAATATTGGATTACCCTGGACTCAATTCAGTGATTACCTAACTCGTTTCCCAAATTTTGCCGACGGCTCAGGATTGAATCCGCTGTTGCAGAATTATTGGATGACCATTCACCCACCCACGCTGTTCTTAGGCTTTGCTTCTACGCTAGTTCCCTTTAGTTATGCCATTTCAGGGCTTTTAAGAAAGGACTACAAAACCTGGATCAATAGTGCCCTAATTTGGAGTTTCTTCTCCGTGGGTATCCTAGGTGTAGGTATCCTCATGGGAGGCGCTTGGGCTTATGAAGCGTTGAGTTTTGGCGGCTTCTGGGCTTGGGATCCAGTAGAGAACACCTCTTTGGTACCGTGGCTTACCATGGCTGCAGGTGCACACTTACTGTTGGTCCAAAGAAACAAAGGCGGCGTTATTCCATCGGCGCTATTCATGCTGATCCTGACGTTTTTACTCGTACTCTATTCTACCTTCCTAACCCGATCAGGTGTTCTCGGTGATAGCTCTGTACACGCATTTGTAGACCTAGGTTTGAGTGGTCAATTACTCATTTACCTCTTGTTCTTTACCATAGGCTCCATTGCATTGCTTTTGTTCCGTTACAAGGGATTACCCAAGAAGGAAAAAGAAGATAGAATGGACAGCCGCGAGTTCTGGATGTTCATTGGAGCGCTAACCTTGTTAATCAGCGGACTTCAAATCACATTGAGTACCTCCTACCCGGTCTTTAATCAGCTCTTTGGCCCCGAAGGATTTATTCATTTGTACGATCAAGACAAGGTTTTAAGCGATCCTATCGAGCATTATAATGCCATCCAGGTACCCTTCGCTATCATTATTGTTTTGTTGATTGGCGTGGGCCAATTCCTGTCATACCACCGCACATCTACCAAGATGTTCTTCCAACGACAAGTTTTAACCCTGGTGTTAACCACAGTACTCACGGGTTTAAGTGCTTGGGCCTTGGGCATGTGGAACCCGATGTATATTCTACTCCTCTGGACCTCTTATTATGCCATCGTGGGTAACCTCGAATTCCTCATTCGTTGGGCAAAGGGAAGCTGGAATGTTGCGGGCTCGACAGTTGCCCACGTTGGCTTTGGATTAATCATTGCCGGTGCATTAGTTTCTAACGCCAACAAAGACATCATTTCTCAGAACAAAACCTTTATTCACGAAGAATTTCCAGCCAATGAAAACTTGCTCATCCACCAGGGCGATACCGTCCAAA
>JACESW010000073.1 GCA_013911625.1 Cryomorphaceae bacterium
TCCGTTACATGCTTTACACTACGGTACCTAGTCTAGTTATATCGTTAATCCTGTTCACGGTTATAGGCTTGCGCTATTCCAATGGCGCCCTGAATTCCGAAGAAATTGCCGTGGTCCAAAACCTCATCGCTGAGACCTTTAACGTAACTCCTTGGGTGTTCTTAGTCCCTGTAGGGGTCATTGCACTTATTTCTCAAAAGACAGATGCTTTGGTCGCTATTTCCGTGGGTATAGTTGGCGGTCTTGTTATGGCCTTATTGTTCCAAGGAAATCTGTTAACGCAACTTGGAAGCGGCGAATATCCATTGTATGAAACCGCCATGCGCAGTGTGTACGGTGATATATCCATTCCTAGCAACAACCCTATTCTTGCCGATCTGCTCAGTAGCTCTGGCATGTCCGGAATGATGGGCACCGTGTGGCTCATCCTAAGTGCAATGGCCTTTGGTGGCGCAATGGAAGCCTGTGGCTTTTTAGCGACCATAACCACAGCAATTGTGGGTCTTGCCAAGAATACGGCATCACTGATTACAAGCACGCTTGTTGCCTGTGGTGTATTAAACGTAACTGCTTCAGACCAATATTTGGCTATTGTCGTGCCCGGTAGAATGTTTAAAGACGTGTATGACAAACGAGGGTTAGCACCGGAAAACTTGAGTAGAACCCTTGAGGACAGCGGTACAGTGACCTCTGTTCTTATCCCATGGAATACTTGCGGCGCCTACCAAAGCTCCGTATTAGGAGTAGCTACAGGCGATTATTTCATGTACGCCTTCTTTAACCTGATCTCACCGGTAATGACGCTCATCTACGCCTGGTTTGGCATTAAGATTCGTAAAAAGTGAAGCAGCGTCACTTAGGCCTTAAAGAGAATTGGCCGCTCTTTACACTATTGGTTCTCATGAGTGCCTTTGTGGGTGCCATGGTGGGTTTTGAGCGCAGCCTATTGCCCGTAATCACCTCGAGCTGGGGCATGGAAGAGGCACAATCTTCACTCATCATGGTAGCAACTTTTGGTCTCTCGAAAGCTGTGGCCAATTTATTCACAGGTCACCTGCTCACCAGTATTGGCCGTAAGTGGTCCTTAGTTTTAGGCTGGTGTATTGCGGCAATCATTCCTTACCTCCTTTTGACCATGAATGCACCTTGGATGGCTATTGCCGCCAATGTAGCACTCGGTCTAAGCCAAGGCATCACTTGGTCTACCACGGTTATTATGAAGATCGACATTGTTGGTAAACGTCTTCGAGGCACTGCAATGGGCCTAAATGAGAGTGCCGGCTATCTTGCAGTGGGTGGCGCCTCCGCACTTGCAGCTTCGTTCATGGACACCAATGGCGATTTTCGTTATATACTCATAGCCAGCGGAGCAATAATTCTTCTCGCACTCATCATCGCCCTACTCTTTTTACCAGATACACGACCTTGGGCCTTGGTTGAAGCACAGGAAGAATACGATACTTCAGAGACCACTCCCGCTAATATCTTCGCCCATACCAGCTGGAAAAATGGTGCGTTACGATTGTTTAGTATAGGAGGCCTGATCAACAATGCCAACGACGGTATTCTCTGGGCACTAGTGCCCGTTACCTTGCTCTCCATGGATGCCAGTCTTACCACTATTGGCTTTCTCACAGGCATTCATGCAGCTTCATGGGGTCTGGGCCAATTATTTACCGGCCCCTTGTCCAATTCAGGAAACATAAAGACACTTTGCGCTACCGGTATGATTATGCAATCGGTTGGTCTGTTTCTATTCCCAGAGGGTGCGCTTTCCGTGCTGCCATACCTTCTCATAGGAATAGGTACCGCGCTGGTCTACCCTACCTTCTTAGTTGGTATTAGTAATAATAGCCACCCTGTTTGGCGCCCTAAGGCATTGGCTACCTATCGATTTTGGAGAGATATGGGCTATGTCTTTGGTGCACTTACCGGTTTCGCTGCGGGAGCCCTAGGATATCCTTCGCTCGCCTTTTCAATGATTGCGTTACTTACACTTTTAAGTGGCATCTCCTTTCTGTTGCCTAAAACCTAAACTATGTCTGACTACCCGCCATGTCCTGAATGTAAATCGCCGTACGCATATGAAATGGATGCGCTACTCGTTTGTCCTGAATGCGGTTACGAATGGAACCCTGAAGATGCAGCAAAAGAAGGCGCCGTATACGACGTTAACGGTAATCTCCTTCAAGATGGCGATAGTGTGGTTGTCATCAAATCACTCCCAGTTAAGGGTGCACCTAAACCTATAAAACCAGGCACGAAAGTCAACCGTATAAAGCTTGTGGACGGAGACCACAACATCTCATGTAAGATCGATGGGTTTGGTTCCATGATGCTCAAGAGCGAGTTTGTCAAAAAGGCGTAAGCCAAATTTTCTGATACATAAAAAAAGCCGCCCCGAGGGGGCGGCTTTTTGCTTTATCACAACTGGAATTACTTCACAATCTGAACGCGCTCCTGGAAGAGCTGACCGTTATTCAACACTCGCAAGACATACGTACCTGCACTTAGATCGCGTACGTCTATTACTTGGTTAGACATGCCATTTGCATTCATCTCTACCACTGTGCGGCCAAGCGCATCAATAAGAGAGATAGTACCTTCCATACCTGCGTCACTCTCAAGAGTGATAAATCCTTTCGCAGGGTTCGGGAATACCTTCACATTGAACAACGTGTACTCGTCTTCGCCTAGAGCATCTCCTAAGACGCTCGAGTAGGTATCTGAATCACCACAAGTATTGTAAACAGTAAGGCTCACTACGTAAGTGGTAGAAGTCACTGCATAGGTATGAAGCGGGTAATTTGAGGTAGAGTTGGTATTACCGTCACCGAAGTTCCACAAGTAGCTGCTACCACCTGTCGAATTCGTACCGTCAAATTGAACCTGCATACCACCACCACCGGCACTAATGATTTGTGCTGAGAATGTTGCTGTAGGCTGCACACAGATTGTCACAAAGAATGTGGTATCTGCCTGATCACCACAAGCGTTGTATACGGTTACATCTACTTGGAAATTACCTGAACCAGAGTAGGTATTCGTTGGGTTCAGTCCATTACCTGTATTTCCGTCTCCGAAGGTCCAGTAGGCTGAATCGGCCCCTGCAACACCCGAAGCATCAAAGTTGATGTCAAAGGCACTCTGCGTGTACGTAATATTGGCAGTAGTCAATTCCTCACAGACTTGGATTGTATCGACAAAGTCAATGCTTTGGTTACACGAGTCAGTCGCTGTGAGCGTGACTACATAGGTACCGCCTGCACCGTAGAGGTGCGTCGGCGTATCACCTGTACCGTTGTTTCCGTCGCCGAAGTCCCAAGCATAAGTAAGCGCAGCACCTGTTGAAGCCGTTGCATCAAAATCAACACTCAAGAAGTTATCCGTGAATGTAAATGTTGGCACTGGCGCTGGACATGGTGAGCTACAGTTCGCAGCACCTTGGTATTTGATACCTGCAGTCATAGAACCATTAGCCACGCTCGATACAACAACGCCGTTTGGATCTTTCAGAGTATATCCACACTCGTCTTCCCACTGACCGTTATCGATAAACTCTAAGTATAGGGTATCGCCGTCACACACATTAAAAGTGAAGGTTTCACTTGACCCAAGGGCACCTGTTGTGTTGCTCATCGTATAGTTGGTCGTCACTGAACCAGTAGTTACAGCCAATTGGTGGAACACACTGTACTGTCCATTCGCGCCCCATCCGTCGCCGTAATCATCACCGAGCTCAAGCGTGTAGGTACATCCACCGGTACAAGTAAATGTAGTTGCAGAAGCAGGACCTACCCACATACTCACATCACCAGCACCACAAGAATCACGTACATAAAAATCGTACGAAGCGCCCGAAGTAAGACCGGTTACTGTAAATGGATTGGTGAGTGCATTCACGATGGTACCCGTACCTGGCGTAAAGCCTGGAGCGCCGTATTCGATTTGCCATGCCGTTGAACCGCCAGTGGTCCAGCTTACATCCACATCAGTCGTTGATGTCGCTACAGCAGTCACTGCAGTTGGCTCAGGACACGTTGGCGCCTCATCAATACTCAAATCATCGATAGCAATATCACCTTGTTGTGGCGTAGTACCGCTTGATTTCGTAGCCGTAAATTTAATTTTGACCGTCTTGTTGGCGTAACTGCTTAAATCTTCCACAACTTCAATCCAGTTGTTCCCTTGTGTTCCTGAGATTGAATCTAGATCAACCCAAGTTCCCACAGCTACGTCTTGAATACTCCAGACAAGGGTTCCTTGGGAACCATTGAATGCATACAAGTGGTACCAGAACTTCATTTCTGGAGTAGTTAATGCACTTAAATCAATACTTGGCGAAGTCAAGGTTGCCACCGGAGTTCCAGTAGAGAAACTGGCCTCTGTGTAAACATAGCTACCGAAACCACTAGTATGATCACCTCCAGGCCCTGTACCACCAGTAGCAGTTCCACCAGTACGTCCACCCCAACGGTAGTTGGTATCAGTGTCCGTACGCGTCCAACACGGGCTAATAGTTGCCCCTATGTTGTGGCCTTGGTTGTTATCCGTTCCTCCAACGAAACCATTGTCGAAGTTTTCTAGGTATGGAGCTACTGCTGTACCACAAGCTGTAGCTGCAGCAAAAGCACCTGCCCAATCACTAACATCGGTAGCGCCACATGAGTCGCGAACCCAGAAGTCATAGTACGTCGATGGCGCTAAACCAGTTACCGTATAAGGATTTGTAGTGGCGTTAACGATAGTACCAGTGCCCGGCGTAAAGCCTGGAGCACCATATTCGATTTGCCAGTTACTAGCACCACCCGTCGTCCAGCTCAATGTAACTGAGGTAGTCGTGCTGGCAGTACTTGCGATTGCGGTTGGTTTCAAACATGTAGGTGCGTTATCGATTTCGATATCATCAATCGCCCAATCTGCTTGCGTAGAAGTAAACCCAAATGTACTTGCACGCGATCCTGTAAAGCGAACTTTGATGGTATCGCCTGCGTACGAACTTAGGTCAATAACAGCCTCTTGCCAAGGATCACCAGGACCCGACTGAAGCGTGTTATTTGTACTGTTGATGGTCAATTCCGAAGTCCACGTCGAACCGTCGTAAATCTCCACTTCCATTTCATCGATATTGCCACCAGCAGCGTGCCACCAGAACGAAAGCTCGGGCGTACTCAAGGTATCCAAATCGATTTCCATGGTCTCCATGTCGGCCTCTGTATCGCCATTAAAACCAAAGCTAGTTTCTATGTACCCATATTTACCAGAACCTGAAGTGTGGTCAGCAGAAGGCCCCGTATTGTTTGTCGGAGTTGCACCTGTACCGGTCTGCCAGAAATACGTTGTGGAAGTACTTATGGTGTAACATCCGTCGAAATCACCCGTTGAAGCGTCAAATCCAGTCCCTTCAAAATCTTCTGTCCAAGGCGCTGTTTCCATACCACATAGTGTAGTAACGGTAATAGGCCCTTCCCACGGGCTCACATCGCCTGCTGCACAAGAATCTCGTACATAGATGCTGTAGGTCGTGTTTGGTGATAAACCAGTTAAAGTAAATGGATTTGTACCCGCAGATACAATTGATCCAGGCGTGTACTTCACCAACCAGTTTGTTGAACCACCTGTCGTCCAGCTCAAATCAACACTATTGCTTGTGACATTCGAAGCGACAAGGTTTGATGGCTTAGGACAATTTGGCTTTTCATGAATATCCACATCATCCAAACTGATATCTACCTGGTTGTTGAAGCCTTGGTAGCGATGCGCAATGAATTTCAGTTGAATAGTATCACCGGCATAAGCGGTCAAATCTACTATCTGCTCTTTCCAAGCATCGTTAGAAGAAGATTGCTGAGCGCCGTTAATTGTGCTCAAAGTGGTCCAAGAACCGCCTGCAGTTCTCACTTGTACCACCAACTTATTAATGAGGGTACCGTACATGTGGTACCAGAAGGTCATCTCTGGAGTCGTCAATGGGCTGACATCCACCAATGGTGAAATGAGCTCATTGGTAAATATAGAACTACCACCGAAACCAGTATTGGCCTCTGTAAATGCATAGCCGCCTGAACCAGACGTATGGTCACCTGAAGGACCTGTATTGTTACTATGGTTCGTTGGAGGACCCGCTTTCCAAAAGTATTCCACGGTATCGCTGCGTTGCCAACAGCCGTCAATTTGACCCGGTGTTTGGTTAGCGCCAGTTACCCAAGACGTAGAATCGAAATTCTCAGTGTAAGGAGCGGTTAATGGGTTACACAATGTATTGAACGTAATCGGTCCAATCCACATAGAAGCACCAAGGGCACCACAAGTATCACGTACATACGCGTCGTATGAAGTTCCCGCTGTTAAACCTGTTGCTACACCTGTTGTTGTTGTTAAATTCGTTAAACCGGTAGCCGAAGGCGTGAAGCCTGCAGTACCCACCACCAAGTTCCAAGTAGTTGAACCTCCAGTGGTCCACGAGAAGGTCGCTGTAGTCGAAGTGACGTCTGTCAAAGCAAAGTTTGACGGATCAGGACACAAAGGTTGGTCCTCTACCACCACTTCATCTATAGCGATATCACCTTGTGATCCATTTCCTTTGGTTGCAGACCAGCGAAGAACGATCGTATCGCCAGCAAATCCGCTCAAATCAACCTCTTCAAACAACCACTGGTTTCCTTGGTTGCCCGATTTCGTGAAGTATGTGTCCCAAGTTTGGGTAGAATCTACCCACACCTGGAGTTTTAAGGTGTTCACGAAGAAACCGCGCATGTTGTAGTAGAAACT
>JACESW010000074.1 GCA_013911625.1 Cryomorphaceae bacterium
GTGGATATTGAGAAGCTGATTTCCCGTCCTTTGGAGAAGGAAATTAACGGTATTTCTGGTGTGGATGAGATCAATTCTACTTCGGTAGAGGGCTACTCAACTATCCAAGTTAAATTCAACTTTGACGTCACTCCTGAGGATGCCCTTAGAAAGGTGAAAGACAAGGTAGACGCGGCCATGGGCCAGCCAGACTTCCCTACAGATTTGCCGGCAGATCCTAACGTATTTGAGCTGAACTTCTCGGAATTGATGCCGATTATGAACATCAATATGTCAGGAGAATTTTCCCTTGACCAACTCAAGGACTATGGCGAATACCTCGAGGAGCGCATTGAAGATCTGACCGAAATTTCTAAAGTAGATATTCGTGGTATCGACGACAAGGAAGTGCGTGTCTTGGTGGATACTAAAAAGTTAGAGAGCCTAGAGCTGAGCTTCCGCGATATCGCCGGTGCGATCCAAAACGAGAACATGACCATTTCAGGGGGTAACCTTTTGGTCGACGGCTACCGCCGCAACGTTCGCGTGGTTGGTGAGATTCGTGAGCTTGACGAGTTGCGCAATGTCATTATCAAGAGCGAGAAGATGCAGCTTGTACGCCTCGCAGATGTTGCTACTATTGAATTTGATGAGGTAGAGCGCGAGTCCTACGCACGTCAGTACGGTGCTTCAGTAGTCATGCTTGATGTATTCAAGCGCTCGGGTGAAAACCAGATTATCGTAAGTGAAAAAATCGCCAACCTCCTAGAGGAGGCCAAGGACGATTACTTCCCAGACAACTTGAGTATTTCAGTAACCAACGATACTTCTGAGCAAACCAAAACGCAGGTAGCGGATCTAGAAAACTCCATCATCTTCGGGATGCTCTTAGTTGTATTGGTATTGATGTTCTTCCTTGGATTGCGCAATGCACTTTTTGTGGGAATCGCAATTCCAATGTCCATGTTAATGAGCTTCGTCATCCTCAATGCCATGGGTGTTACGTTGAATACGATCGTGCTCTTTGCATTGGTATTGGCGCTTGGTATGCTCGTAGATAACGGTATTGTAGTCGTTGAGAACATCTACCGATTCATGGACGAAGGCTATTCGCGCATTGAAGCAGCGAAGCTGGGTGCTGGAGAGGTAGCCTTGCCGATTATCGCTTCAACAGCAACCACTTTAGCGGCTTTCCTGCCACTAGCTTTCTGGCCGGGTCTCTTCGGTGAATTCATGAAGTATTTGCCGCTGACATTGATCACCGTACTCTCTTCTTCGCTGTTCGTTGCCTTAGTCATCAACCCTGGACTTACTTCAGCGCTGATGAAAGTTGAGGAAGCGCCATTGAACAAGAAAAGATTAAACATGATTTCGCTTGCAGCTATCGTATTAGGTGCTCTCATTGCCTATGGCGCAGGAGCCATGGCCTTCGGAAACTTGTTTATCTACAGCGGCGTATTTGCCCTTATCTATGCATACCTGGTAGTTCCTGCCACTGCGTGGTTCCAAGGCAAAGCGCTTCCCGCATTGGAAGGTGGCTATAAAGGCGTGTTGAATTACGCCTTAAATGGAAGAAAACCCATGGTATTCTTCATAGGAACCTTTGTGCTTCTTGTGTTCTCAGGTATGCTCTTAGGTGCATTCCCACCAAAGACGTTGTTCTTCCCGGAAAACATGCCGAACCAGGCTATGGTATATATCCAGATGCCTATTGGAACGGACATCGAGGAAACCAATGCCGTGACTTTGGAGCTCGAGAAAGAGGTGATGGCCATTGTGAACGAGTTCAATTTTACCGACGAGAACGGCGACCTTCAGAACTACATGGTAGAGTCTGTGATTGCCCAAGTGGGCGAAGGAACTTCGGATCCAAATGCTGGTCCTTCGATGGCACAGACGCCGAATAAAGCGAAGATTACAGTGCAGTTCCACCCGTTTGCCGAGCGTATAGACACCGAGGGCAACCGCGTGAATAGTGCAGATGTACTTAATAAGATTCGTGCCACACTGAGCAACTACCCGGGTGTAGTTGTAAGTGTAGCGAAGGATAGCAATGGGCCGCCAACAGGTCCTCCAGTAAACATTGAGATCGCAGGAGACGACTACTTTGAATTGGTCCAAACGGCCGATGAGATTCGTACGTTCATTAACTCCAAGGGTATTGCTGGTATCGAGGAGTTGAAGCTCGATGTTGAAACGGGTAAACCTGAAATGCCGATCGAAGTAGATCGTATTAAAGCGCGTGCGCTGGGCTTGAGCTCTGCACAGATTGGTGATGCGATGCGGACTGCACTTTTCGGTAAAGAAGTAAGCCGATTCAAGGACGGTGAAGACGATTACCCGATCAACGTTCGCATGACGGACGAGTACCGCTACAATGTGGAAGATTTGATGAACCAAAAAATCACCTTCCGCGATCAAGCAACAGGCCGCATCAAACAAGTTCCAATCTCTGCAGTCGCAAAGGCGAAGAAAACTTCGACCTTCTCTTCGGTGAAGCGTATTGATCTCAAACGAGTGATCTCCGTGCAATCCAATGTGCTCGAAGGTGCCAACCCAACCGAAGTTGTAAACGCAATCAAAGAGGTGATGAACAATTACGAATTGCCGCGTGGAATTAAGGTAGACTTTACGGGTGAGCAAGAAGAGCAGGCGAAGGAATTAAGCTTCCTATCTGGTGCCCTACTCATCGCCGTATTCTTGATATTCCTCATCCTTGTGAGCCAATTCAATTCGGCTTCAACACCATTTATTATCCTTGTGACCGTTGTATTCTCCCTGATCGGGGTATTCCTTGGTTTGGTCATCTTCCGCATGGAGTTTGTCATCATGATGACGATGATTGGTATCATTTCACTTGCGGGTATTGTGGTAAACAATGCCATCGTTTTAATCGATTTCATCAAGCAGTTGACCGCACGTAAAAAGGAAGCGTTAGGAATGGAGGAAAGCGACAAGCTCGCCAATCCTGAGCTTATCGAGGTCATCGTTGAGGCGGGCCGTACGCGTTTACGTCCAGTACTGTTGACAGCCATCACAACCATCCTTGGTTTGATCCCGCTGGCTACAGGTATGAACATCAACTTCTACACGCTCTTCAGCGAGAACGATCCGAACATCTTCTTTGGAGGTGATAATGTGGTGTTCTGGGGACCTATGTCATGGACGGTCATCTTTGGCCTGACTTTTGCAACTTTCTTAACACTCGTGATTGTACCAGTGATGTACTTCTTGTTTGAAAGAATGCAGCGCTTCTTTGCGAGATTAATAGCGTGAAAATACCCAACCTAAGCTCAAGATTAAGCTACAATTCCAGCGGCGCCGTGCACCGCTGGAATTTTTATTTTTCACCCGATTTTTTGCGCTAATTTTATCCAATGATTGAGCGCTTGCGCAACATAGAACCTGTCGACTTAACCACCTTCACCAACGAACTCAAAGAAGAGATCGTAGCACGTGTATCGGATAAGATTCCTCACTTAGAATCTTCCCTTGCTGTGGCGGAATTAACGGTGGCGTTGCATTACCTTTTGAACACTCCCGAAGACTTGCTCATTTGGGATGTCGGCCACCAAGGGTATGTCCACAAGGCCCTTACAGGACGCATGAAAGCCTTGGGTACCCAACGCACCAAAGACGGAATAAGCGGGTTCTTAAAGCGGGATGAAAGTCCCTACGATTTCTTCGGAGCTGGACACGCATCGACCTCATTAAGTGTGCTTACCGGAGCATGTATTGCCGATGCAGCATCGGGCCGCGAGCGCAAGCGCGTGGCAGTGATAGGAGACGGTTCCATGACGGGCGGTCAAAGTTTTGAGGCATTAAATCATTTAGCAACTCTAGCAGGCGATGCACTGGTTGTTCTCAATGACAACGACGGCAGTATAGACCCCACAGTTGGAGCATTGCACGAGAGCAATAGCTACAGTGGTTATATCCAAAGCCTAGGTTGGGAATACAGTTACCTTGAAACGGGCAATGATGTCCTGGCGCTTCTCGATGCTTTAAAGACGGTTATCAATCGCGGTGGGAAACAGGTCCTTCACATTCGTACCACAAAGCCGCAATTAAAGAAGAGCAAATCCTACCAACCAGGGACGACCTTCCAGTGGTGGGCTGCGGAGCAAATGCGTTCGATATTAAAGTCGAACAACAAACTGCGGGTATTCTCTCCGGCGATGTTTGCAAGCAGCGGGTTTGGTCCCTTGCGTGCAGAATTCCCGGAGCAGTTTATTGATACAGGAATTAACGAGCCGCACACAGTAACTGCCGCGGCCGGCATGGCCGCCGCAGGAGGACAGGCTTGTGTTCACATCTACAGCACCTTTTTACAGCGTGCAATGGACCAAGTCATTCACGATATAGCGCTTCAAAACCTACCGGTCATCTTCTTGGTTGATAGAGCTGGTTTGGTCGGTGCCGACGGTCCAACGCACCACGGCGTATTTGATGCAGGTTTTCTATCGGATGTACCAAATGCAACCGTTTGGAATCCACGCAATGGCGACGAACTTCAGGCGATGATGGCAGAAGCCTTTTCGACACAAAATTTACTAGAAGGCCCTTTATTTATTCGCTATCCAAAAGCTAAAACGGTTTGTGGTACGGCGGAGAATTTTGAATCAAAGAAGTGGATTTCGCGACAAGGGTCAAATTCTTTACTGCTTTCCACAGGCGCACTCTCTGTTTGGGTAGAATCTAGCGTTTTTGACCATTTACACGTTGGTCAGGTGAAGCCGCTCCCTCAAGATCTTGCGCAAATACTTAAAGACTATACCAATGTTTTGGTCCTTGAAGAGGGCATTGGAACAGGGGGCTTCTTTGGTGCAGTAGCAGGCCTTATTGCTGATGAAGACCTGGAAGTGAAACTGGTAAAAAGGAAGATTTCTGACAAATTCACGAACCACGGTAATAGGCACGAGTTATTAAAAGAGTTGGGTCTCATTCCATAAATTTCGAGGCCTCTCACCTTAGCTATGAAAAAATTATCCTTAATGCTTGCTGTGCTCGTCGCAGGAAGCGTCTTTGCCCAAACGAAATCATTTGCGGCATCATCAAAAGCCACTTTTGAGGTTGGAAACATGATTTTTAATACCGTTGAAGGAACTATTGCTGGAGCAAGAGGAACTGCAGAATACGACGAGGGTATTCTTGTGGCCATTGCCGGAACATTGGACGCAAACACGATTAAAAGCGGAAACACCACCCGTGATTCCCACCTGAAAGGCAAGGAAGAATTCTTCAATACCAAGGCGACTCCTAGAATTGACTTTACGGCCAAGGAAGTCGTATTTGTTGGAAAATCCTCAGGGGTAACCACTTATAAACTCAGAGGCTCCCTTACCTTGCGGGGAGTATCGAATGATATTGAGATCGAAGTAGAGGAAACTTCGGCCAATCATTTGGTAAGCACCTTTACCGTGAATAGAGACCTTTGGGGTCTTGGCGATGGCTGGTCCAAAACAATAATTGCACGAGACATTGAGGTAAGGGTGGATATCCACCTAGAATAAATAGATGAAGAAATTCACAGATTTTGGTCTAAACGATACGCTCTTAGATGCCCTGTTCTATATGAACTTTGAAGAGGCTACAGAGATTCAGGAAAAGGCCATTCCCACCATATTAGAAGGCAAAGATTTAATTGGTTGTGCCCAAACAGGTACAGGAAAAACTGCAGCCTTTGTCTTGCCCACATTGAATCAAGTTGCCGAAGAAGAAAGCGACGGTGTCCAGGTACTTATCCTTTGTCCAACGCGTGAGTTGGCCATACAGATTGAGCAGCAGATCCAAGGGATTGCTTATTTCACCAATGCTTCTTGCTATGCTGTATATGGCGGTGGCGACGGAGTAAGCTGGGAAGGTGAGGCTGATGCGCTTAAAGGCGGTGCGGACATCATTGTAGCTACTCCTGGCCGTTTGCTTGCGCACATCGCCCGCGGCTATGTGAAGTTCGATACAGTGAAACATCTCATTTTGGACGAGGCAGACCGTATGCTAGACATCGGTTTCTTTGACGACATCATAAAAATCATCAAGCAGCTTCCTGAGGAGCGCCAAAGTCTGATGTTTTCGGCAACGATGGCGCCTAAAATTCGCCAGCTCGCCAAGCAAATACTGAAAGATCCCGAGGAGATTTCCGTTGCTATTTCGAAGCCTGCAGAGGGGGTGACTCAAAAAGTCATCATGGCACACGAAGAGCAGAAAGTAAAGCTCGTGCAGCACGTCCTTGGTGATAAAGATGACTTTAATTCAATTATCATCTTCTGTTCCACGAAGAAGAAAGTTGAAAAGCTAGCACGTACCCTGAAGCAAAAGCGGTATGCGGTTCAAGGCATTAGTTCGGACTACGAGCAGGATGCGCGCGAGGAAGCTTTGAGAGACTTTAGAAGCGGTAAGATACGTATTATGGTGGCCACCGATGTGATGTCCCGTGGTATTGACATTAAGGGCATTGATCTCGTAATCAATTACGACGTTCCAGGAGATGCTGAAGACTACGTACACCGTATTGGCCGAACGGCACGCGCAAAAACAGAGGGAATGGCAGTGACACTAGTTTGTCCTGACGACATGTTTAAATTCTCTAAAATTGAGCGATTGATCGATCGAGAATTGGACAAAGAACAGCCGCCAAAGCATATCGGCGAGGGGCCACAATGGAGAGGTTCTAGCAACAAGGGTAAAGGCAGTAAAAACGCTAATCCACGCAACAAGCGTGAGGATAGACCGCGCAAAGACAAATC
>JACESW010000075.1 GCA_013911625.1 Cryomorphaceae bacterium
CTGGAGCACCTGATGGGTAATCCAAAGTTCACCTTCTTTAACAACGACGTGAGCAACTTCGTACACGTTCCAGGGGAATTGGACTACATCCTCCACTTTGCCTCACCGGCCTCTCCTATTGATTACTTAAAGATTCCGATTCAGACATTGAAAGTGAGTTCTCTAGGAACACACAATCTGTTGGGGTTGGCATTGAATAAAAAAGCGCGCATACTCGTGGCTTCTACCTCAGAGGTGTACGGTGACCCCTTGGTTCATCCACAAACTGAAGAGTACTGGGGCAATGTAAATCCCGTAGGACCACGTGGGGTATATGATGAAGCAAAGCGCTTCATGGAAGCCATGACCATGGCCTACCACACCTACCACGGTCTAGAAACACGCATCGTGCGCATCTTTAATACGTATGGCCCTAGAATGCGATTGAACGACGGTCGTGTATTGCCTGCATTCATAGGCCAAGCATTGCGCGGCGAAGATTTAACCATCTTCGGCGACGGTTCTCAAACCCGCTCGTTCTGTTATGTGGACGACCTCATTGAAGGCATCTACCGTTTGCTCATGAGCGACCATGCCGAGCCGGTAAACATTGGAAATCCGCACGAGATCACCATCTCAGATTTTGCCGAAGAGATCATAGAACTTACCGGAACTGATCAAAAAGTCATCTATAAAGAACTGCCTGTAAACGACCCGATGCAGCGCCAACCCGACATCAGTAAGGCGAAGTCCCTGCTGGACTGGGAGCCAAAGGTGATGCGCGCTGAAGGATTGGAGAAAACCTACGCGTGGTTTAAGAGTTTACCGGAAGACCGACTGTACCGAAAAGAACACAGAGACTTCAAAGCCTATAAAAGAAAGTAACCAAACCATGAACCAAATATTAATCACAGGCGGACTAGGCTACATCGGTTCTCATACCGTGGTGGAGATGATTGCCGCAGGTTATGAACCTGTCGTTATCGACAACCTCAGTGAGAGCCCTATCGAAGTAAAAGACCGCATTGAAAAAATCGTAGGTAGGGAAATCACCTTCCGACAAGTTGAACTCTGCGACCGCGCTGCAGTAGATGCCGTATTTGAAGAATTCCCAAGCATTTCTGGGGTGATTCACTTCGCCGCCTTTCTATTGGTTAACGAGAGTGTCGATAAACCACTGAAGTATTACCATAATAACCTACTGAGTACCGTCAACCTGCTACAAAGCATGGAGGCCCACGGCATTCGTAACGTTGTTTTCTCGAGTTCTTGTACGGTTTATGGTACTCCTGAAAACCCACATGTGAATGAAAATGCACCCGTACAACCTGCGGAAAGCCCCTACGGGAATACCAAGAAGATGGGTGAGGAAATCCTCCGAGATACCGCAGCGACCGGAACTGTAGATGTACTTAGCTTGCGTTATTTTAACCCAATTGGTGCCCACCCTACCAGTATTATTGGCGAATTCCAAGACGGCGAACCGCACCACCTGGTTCCCTATATCACAGAAACTGCCATTGGTAAGCGTAAAGAATTAAAAGTATTCGGGTCCGATTATGATACCCGCGACGGTTCGTGCATTCGAGATTACATCCATGTTATTGATATTGCCAAAGCACACATTTTAGCGGTTCAACATTTGATCGACGGCAAAACCAAGGGATACGATGTTATTAACCTTGGGTCTGGAAACGGATCAACGGTTTTAGAAATGATTAATGCTTTTGAACGTGCCACTGGAATTGCTATTCCATATAGCCTAGCGCCACGTCGCGCTGGGGATGTACCTGCGGTATACGCGAACATTGGTAAGGCACAGCGCGTTTTGAATTGGACCCCAGAAAAAAGCTTAGAAGACATGCTTCGTGATGCTTGGAATTTTGAGCAATCACTCCCACAAGAATAGTAGTATGAAGAACATCATCATCACCGGCGGTGCCGGATTTATTGGCTCTCACGTCGTTCGCTTGTTTGTAAACAAGTATAGCGACTGCCGCATCATCAATGTGGACGTGCTGACCTATGCCGGGAACCTCGAGAACTTAAGCGATATTGAAAGTGCCCCAAACTATGTGTTTGAGCGCGTGGATATCGTGGATGCTGCAGCCGTTGATGCGTTGTTTGACAAATACCAGCCGGAAGGGGTCATTCATTTAGCGGCGGAAAGTCATGTGGACCGTTCGATCAAGGATCCATTGGCATTTGTGCGTACCAATATTTTAGGTACGGTGAATTTGCTGAACAGCTTTAAGCGTATACATGAAGATTTTGAGGGCAAGCGCTTCTACCACATCAGTACCGACGAAGTATATGGAACGTTGGGAAAGGAAGGCTTGTTTGAAGAGACGACGTCGTACGATCCAAACAGTCCATATAGTGCCTCTAAAGCATCTTCAGACCACTTTGTGCGTGCCTATGGCGAGACCTATGGCATTCCTTATGTGGTGACCAATTGTTCGAACAACTACGGCCAAAACCAATTCCCAGAGAAACTCATCCCGCTCTTTATCAATAATATCGTGGAAGAAAAGCCACTGCCGGTATACGGCGACGGTCAGTACACCAGAGACTGGTTGTACGTTGTGGATCATGCCCGTGCCATTGATCTCGTGTACCACGAAGGTGAGAACGCAGAGACCTATAACATTGGTGGGTTTAATGAATGGACCAACATCGATCTGATCAAGGTGCTGTGCGCGCAGATGGACGAGAAATTGGGCCGTGAAAAAGGAAGCAGTGAGAAACTCATTACCTACGTGAAAGACCGCCCAGGTCACGACCGCAGGTATGCCATTGATGCGACCAAGATCAACAAAGAATTGGGCTGGGCGCCAAGCGTGACTTTTGAAGAAGGGCTGGCCATCACCATCGATTGGTATTTGAGCAATGCCAAGTGGTTGAAAAACGTAACCTCAGGGACTTATCAGGAGTATTACGACAACATGTACGCCAAGCGTTAATTCCGTAATTTGCGCCCTGTGAAAGGCGTAGTTCTAAAAAGTACGGGAAGCTGGTACCAAGTCAGAGATTTGGAAAACCGCGAACTCTTTGATTGTAGAATCAAGGGGAAATTTCGTGTGGCCGGTATTAAGAGTACCAACCCTCTCGCAGTAGGTGATTTCGTTGAATTCGAATTGGAAGAAAAAGACGAACGCCAAGGTATCATTCAAGCCATTGAAGACCGCAAGAACTACATCGTTCGCAAAAGTGTCAACCTCAGCAAGCGTGTGCACATCATCGCGTCCAACATGGACCAAGCACTTTTGGTGACGACTCTTGCAGAGCCCATGACCTCCACCGGTTTCATGGATAGATTCTTAGCCACTGCTGAGGCCTATTCCATTCCTACAGTAATCGTCTTTAATAAGATTGACGTGTACGGGGAAGAGGAACTTATGGAGCTCGAATACCGTGAAGCTGTGTATAGCGCTATCGGCTATAAAGTCTTGAAAACCTCCGCTACTGAAGGTCAAGGGCTAGAGGAACTAAAAGATATACTGAAGGGAAAGACCACCTTGCTCAGCGGACATAGTGGTGTCGGAAAGAGCACCCTGGTGAATGCTATTGAACCGGAATTGGACCTAAGAACGGGTGAAGTAAGCCATAGCCACAGAAAGGGACAGCATACCACCACATTTGCGGAGATGCATCCACTTACCATTAGCGGGGACATCATTGATACGCCGGGTATCAAAGGGTTTGGGATGGTCAACATGGAAAAAGAAGAGATCAGTCACTTCTTTCCTGAACTATTTGCGCTCAGTAAAGAATGTCGATTCCACAATTGTCTGCACGTAAATGAGCCGCAATGTGCGGTAAAGGAAGCACTTGAAGCGAATAAAATTGCACCGACTCGATACGAGAGTTATCTTAACCAACTAAATGATTACGATGAAGAAACACATTATCGCACTACTAGCCATTAGCGCATTAGGCCTGGCCTCATGTGGCACACAGAAGGAAGCTGTAGCAGACGTCCCTCCGCCCCCACCACCGGTAAACCCAGCGCTTGAATGGAGAAAGTCTAGTGAATTTGAATTCATCAACAAACAAACCTTCAAGTATGCTGCAGATCAGCTTCAACGTAAGCTTGGCAGCATCAAAGAGGGGCCAGTTGTTTTCATTGATGTACCGTTCCTTTTGCTGGATCAAAATACCATGAACAGGTATTTCGACAATAACGACAGACCGCTTGATCTTAGAATCCGTGAGGCGCAAGAAGTGAGCAGGTTCGACTACAATCAAGACGCTCTAGAATTCCTAAGATTGTGTCAAGAAAGTGGTGTTGAAGTCATCCTCATGGCTGAAGAGCAAGAGGTGCTTCCTACCGTCGAAGATTTGGCAACGAAGAACCTTGTTGTGATGCCTTCACTTTATGACGGCACCCCTAATTATGGAAAAATCGGCCGCAATATTACCATGCTTGAGATGGCGGAATCCAACAGAATTGCACTCATATTAACCACCTCTCTAGGTGAAGCAACAAGCTTGACCGGTATGGGCCGTGCAATCAATGAGAATATGGACGAGTTGTACCGCGTACACGGCGATAAGTTAATCGTCTTCCCAAACCCAGCCTTCAACTAAATGAGGGCTCTACTACAGCGTGTTAGCGAAGCAAGTGTTGTAGTGGATGGCACAGAGATAGGCGCCATCGAAAAAGGACTTCTGGTTCTTTTAGGTGTGGAGCCTGCCGATACTGAAGAGGATGCGGATTGGCTTTGCGGAAAAATAGCACGTATGCGGTTGTTCCCAGATAGCGAGGGTGTGATGAATAGAAACGTCATGGAAGCTGGTGGCCAATTCTTAGTCATCTCACAGTTTACGCTTCACGCTTCGACCAAAAAAGGAAACCGCCCGAGCTACATGAAGGCCTCTCGCCCATCTCATGCAGAACCGATGTACGAGTACTTCATGGAGCAGCTATGGCATGTAAGTGATTTGCCTGTAAAAGCTGGAAAGTTTGGCGCAGATATGCAGGTCTCACTTATTAACGACGGTCCTATTACCATATGGATCGATTCAAAAAACAAAGAATAATGGCACTAGATCCTATCCATGTTCCTTCAGATTTGCCGCTCGGTAAACTACAGGAAGAAGTTCACGAGTGGATTGCAAACCACGGCGTTCGTTACTTCAACGAACTGACCAACATGGCACAGCTCACCGAAGAAGTGGGCGAAGTTGCACGTATCATTGCACGCCGTTATGGTGAACAAAGTGAAAAGGAAAGCGACAAAGCAAAAGACCTTGGTGAAGAACTGAGCGACGTACTTTTTGTAGTGCTCTGTTTGGCCAACCAAACCGGCACAGACCTACAAGCTGCCTTTGATAAAAAAATGAACGTCAAACGCGAACGCGATCACGACAGACATCACAACAATGAGAAGTTGAAATAGATAGACCTAGGACGATTATTAAAAATACCGTGACACCAAATCAAAACTATAAACCAATGACCTCATTAAAAAAACTGACCATTTTAGCGGGAATTTCGACTATAACCTCGTGCAGTTTCACAACAACAAACATCGAAGGCGGCGCCTACATTGTTGAAAGCGCGGCCTCCCAAATCCCTATTGAAGGGGCCTATTTAGAGATCCAGTCTACCACGGACGAAGGCGGTTCTTATGACATATTAGCTACCACGACAACGGATGAAAACGGGTATTTTTATTTTGATGAAAAGTCTCCGGATTGCTTCGACTGTTGGGAACGCGTAGATGTGTATTCAGACAGCACTGGTCAAATACTACTGGGTAGCTTTGAATTCGTCTCTGCCAGTTTTGACAATATTTTTTCACCCGATATCATTCATGTAGACACCTTTAGTCTCGAGCATACCATTTATGCTGTGCCTAGAATGGACAGTCTACCAACGGGGGATTATTCAGATTTATCGTATGCTGTCACCTCTTTCCCTTTAGCTAGTGGAGTAGCTAGTAATTACAGCGTTTCTGGACCTATTCAAATAGGCGATCAGTTTGCCCCTATCGAACTAATGATGACTTTTCAAACGCAACACTGGATTCAATACGGCTACGGTCAGGTTGCTCGTACGACCATTCTAGATGCTCAAAACAACGAGATTAATGGCGGCTTCTTTTTGAAAACACCAGATCATTATACCGCTCAAGGAGATACCGTTTATTTAGAGTATAGACCTAGAGATTAGCAATTTCTTTCACTAAAAAAGACGCCCTGCAGGGGCGCCTTTTTTATGCTTGAAAAATTTTCGAATTATCTAAATCGCAATTCAAAACCGGTACTGATCCAGCGTCCAGGTTGAGCCACATTGCCACGGTCGTAGTATTGAGTGCCGAAGGCGTTATTGATGTTGACGAAGGCTTGGAACGGGATTTGGCGACGCGTAATTCCCGCAATCGGTGCCCAGTACAATTTAGCATCCGCAATAACAAACGGCGCATAAGCAACCTCATCTCCTGTGCTTGCATCTCGGTAAGTACCCACTCTATCTTGAGCAGTCAACGCCCACTTCAAGTACAAGCCCTTACCCAATCTATTATTCACTGTGATATTTGCCTTGGCCGCCAGATAATCTAGCGCGTACAAGGAGCTGTAATCCACCTCAGGCGACGCGCCATTCATGAAAAGAACCGAACCTACAACGCTGCGCACAAAGTCTTTACGCTTGGAGGCATAATAGCCGAAGTTGGCCTCAAGACCCGTTAGATTCAAGGCGGTGATGTTCTTCGCGTA
>JACESW010000076.1 GCA_013911625.1 Cryomorphaceae bacterium
CCTCGTTATCTTGCTTTTTACGGCGTTTCTTGTTGCCAAAGGTATATGGAAAGGCTTTGTAAAAGAAATCGCTGGAATCATTGCTGTATTGCTCGCCGTGATTGTTTCTTTTCTTTACCACGAGCCAGCAACGGCTTATTTCGGCAGCAGGTTTGAGTTCGACTACCTACCTGTGGTGACCTATGTTATTTTATTTGTGGCCGTCTACGCCGCGGTCATGCTTTTGGGCAACCTCATCGACAAGATACTGCGTTCTATTTTCCTTGGCGGAATAAACCGAATTCTCGGGGGGGTCTTTGGCGCTGTTAAATCCGCGCTGTGGCTAACCATTTTGACCTACGCATATTCTACCGCTAAAAACGGGGTTGGGTTCCAGCACCCAGAATGGATCCTGGACTCCCAATACTTTCCGTTTCTCGTAGACTTTAGTGAAATTCTCTCGGGTTATTTAGCTTAACGCCGCAACACCTGGAAGCTCTTTGCCTTCCAAGAATTCTAGCATCGCTCCACCACCGGTTGAGATGTAGCTCACTTTGTCCGCAAAACCAAACTTGTTAATAGCGGCAACACTATCACCACCGCCAATCAATGAGAATGCTCCGTCCGCAGTGCTTTTCGCAATTGCCTCAGCAACGCGCTTTGTTCCACCAGCATAGTTCTCAAATTCGAATACGCCCATAGGACCATTCCAAATAATCGTCTTAGCGTCGGCCAATACTTCCTCAACTTTGGTGATACTTTCTGGACCGTTATCCAGACCCATATATCCTTCTGGGATTTCACCAATTGGACACACACGCTCCGCAGGAGTGTCTGCAAAATCTTTAGTAATCAGTGTGTCTGTTGGAATCATCAGATTACAACCGAACTCCCTCGCCTTCACAATAAGTTCGTTAGCCAAATCCAGCTTATCATCTTCCACTAGTGAAGTGCCTACAGAACCGCCCATAGCCTTAACGAATGTGAAGCCCATACCACCGCCAATTACAACGGTGCCTACGTTCTCTACCATGTTGGTAATTACGCCAATTTTTGAGCTCACCTTAGCGCCTCCAATGATGGCAACCGTTGATGCTTTGTCGCTTCCAAGCGCCTTCGAAATGCTCTCTACCTCGCCGTTCATTAGCGTGCCAAAGCCTTTATTGTCCTCTTCGAAGAACTCTGCAATAATTGCAGTTGATGCATGTGCGCGGTGCGCGGTACCAAAGGCGTCGTTCAAGTAAATATCTCCAAGCTCTGCCAGTGATGCGGCAAACTCTTTATCGCCTGCAGTTTCCTCGTTATAGTAACGCAAGTTTTCCAGCAATACAATCTCGCCGTTTGATGCTGCTGCGATAGCTTCGGCAGCTTTGTCGCCGATACAATCGTCAGCGAAGTGAACCTTAGTACCCGTCAAAGCCCCAACCTCATCAACCAAGGAAGCCAACGTGAGCTTTGCCACACGCTCTCCCTTTGGACGGCCCAGATGGCTCATCAATACCGCTTTACCTCCACCTTCAACAACTTTCGTAATTGTTGGTAGTGCTGCTTTAATGCGAGTGTTATCCGTGATATTTAAATTTTCGTCTTGTGGAACATTGAAATCCACACGAATGAGTACATTCTTTCCTGAGAAGTCGAAGCTTTTCATATATTTTTGAGTGTTGAATTGGTCGGCTAATTTAAGCGAAATTCTACGGTAACATCCATGGTTAGAACATATAACAATAACAGCCTGCTCGAGCAGATTAAACACGCTACCTCAACAGGGAAGCTGCACCACGCCAACCTGATTTCCAGCGGGCAAGGGGAGGACGGGCTTCCTTTAGCGTTGGAGCTCTCAAAGCTGCTGTTGTGTGAGCAAGAAACCGGGTGTGGATCATGTCGAGGCTGTACCCGTGTTACAAAACTTGAGCATCCCGATCTGAATTTGACCTTTCCGATTGTCTCGGGCGGCACTACTGGCACTTCGGATGATTTTTTGATCCAATTCCGCGAAGCCTTCATCCAAAATCCTTTTCTCGATCCAAACAGCTGGCAACAAACCATTGCCACTAAAAACCAACAACTTCAAATTCCAGTAAAGGAAATTCAGAACCTGCAACACAAGCTAAGTCTTACAGCGGCTGAGGGAAAAAATAGAGTATTGCTATTGTGGATGCCTGAAGCGATCAAAGTAAGCGCTTCAAATAAGCTATTGAAACTTATTGAGGAACCCTTAGACAACACCTACATCATCCTTGTCACCCATAATAAAGGAAGATTACTGCCTACCATTCTCTCGCGTTGCGCACCGTGGCACTGTAAACCATTAACAGAAGACGCGTTCGAGCAGCACTTTAGTGGAGAGGCTGAGAACCTAAAGGCACTTTTAAATATGGTGTTCGCGCCAAACCTTGGTGCGGCGATAACGGCGAAAAATGATCCGAATACCACCCAAATAGAGCTGTTCGCCAACTGGATGCGCACCTGCTACAAGGGTGCGCCTGTAGAGATAACGGGAATTGTGAATGAATTAGCGGCACTTCCTAAAGAAGCTGTTAAAACATTGATTACTAGATCAATGCACTTCCTTGAACGTGGCTATTACCACAATGTTCAAGCCACACATTCTTCAGCGACCGACCTTGGTGCAATCAACGTTCAAAAGCTCAGTACTGCTGTTGTACCTGCAGGGGCGCAATTAATTACCAAAACACTTGGGTCTTGCCTAAGAGATTTGGAGCGAAACATTCATTTGAAAACGTCGCTCACAAATGCAAGTTACCAGCTGCACCGCGCGTTTAGGGGACAATAGATTAGCCTAGTTTAAAGACGTAGATCTTTGAACTTGTATTTGTTTTTCCCGCTTTTAAATTGCTCACAAAACCGCGAACCACCGCTTTAGCCCAATGACCCAAAGTCTTGCTTTCTCCACCGCTCTTGTATTGCTCTGAAAGCAAAGAGATATAGTAGCTGTCCATATTCATTGGGATGACTTTTTGCAAGTCAAAACCATGGTTGCCTAGTAGCCTGGAAACACTCTTCTCTGTAAAATGATGTACGTGAATAGGCACGTCCCAAGCCGCCCAATGTTTGCCATAATGTTCGGCGTCATGACTCTCGGGGTTCGGTACTGCAATAATGAGGTGGCCACCAGGAAGTAATCTTTCTTTAAAACTTGAGAGTAATCCATTTAAATCATAGATGTGCTCCAAGACGTGCCACATTGTAATAACCTCAACCCCTTTTTCTACACCCTTAATGGAGGCGCTTACCGAACTGTAAGACTGAGCAGCAGCACGAGCATTATCATTGATTTCTACACCTACCGCATTTTTCCCGCTTTGTACCAATGTTTGTAAGAATTGGCCTGTACCACAACCGTAATCTAAAACGGCTCCTTGACCGCTATATACAGCATTTACATACGAGAGTTTTCTTCTCAAATTAACGCCGCGAAGCACCTGATATACTTGTCCAAAAAGACTCTTGTTCTCGTTCGTGTGGCTTATATAATTTGGATTATCGTAATAAGGTCCAATTTCAGCTTCAACTACCCTGGGGCTAGTAAACAGGTGTGAACATTCTGTACATCTCTGAACTGTGAATGCCTCCTTACTCGTAGAATAATCTACAGTTTCTACTGCTTTTTCAAACGACGTTGCCTCACATACAGGACAATGTTTCAACTCTTCTCTCATAGCGTAATCAGGTCCTGCCTTTATCGACCCATGTAAACGAGTAACACATGAATATCACTCTGGCTAATTCCACTAATGCGGCTGGCCTGTGCAATGGTCGCTGGACGAATGGCGTCTAACTTATCTCTTCCCTCAAAACTAAGGCCTTTTACCTTGAAATAATCAAAGTTTTCTGGGATTTGCTTGTCGTTCAAACGCTTCATCTTCGCAACATTTTCTTCTTCGCGCGCAATGTATCCGCCGTATTTAATGTCTATTTCAAGCTGTTCAATAACCTCATCGGTCCACCAAGGTTCATTTGAATAATACGACTCAAAATTCCCTAGCTTGATGTTTGGACGAGCTACTAGTTTGTTCGTCTTGGTTTTCTCTTTAGCGGGCTTTTCTTCTTGAGCGGTTAAAACCGTGTTGATTTTATCCAAAGGCAGGCTTTTGTCCAGGGCAACCTTACCCAAACCAATGAGCTCAATTTTTTCCTCAAGCAACTTCTTTCTCTGGTCGCCAGCAAGACCTATTTCATGACCTAACGAAGTCAGTCGCAGGTCAGCGTTGTCCTGTCTTAAAAGTAATCTGTATTCAGCTCGGGAGGTGAACATTCTATACGGTTCCTCGGTGCCTTTCGTAATGAGATCGTCAATCAATACTCCGATATATGCATCGTTTCTGCCTAGAATAAAAGGCGCTTCGCCGCGTACAGCACGAACCGCGTTTACCCCGGCCATCAAGCCTTGACAAGCTGCTTCTTCATATCCCGTTGTACCGTTAATCTGACCCGCGAAGTACAAGCCGCTTACTAGCTTCGTTTCCAGTGTGTGCTTCAACTGCGTAGGAGGGAAGTAATCGTATTCAATAGCATAGCCTGGGCGGAAGAACTTCGCCTTTTCAAAGCCTCTTACTTTATGCAACGCTTCGTACTGTACCTCTACCGGCAAGCTTGTTGAGAAGCCGTTCACATAAACCTCTACAGTGTTCCAGCCCTCAGGTTCAACAAAGATTTGATGAGAGTTTTTCTCGGCAAATCGGTCGATTTTATCCTCAATAGAAGGACAATACCTTGGGCCCGTGCCTCGAATAGCCCCATTAAAGAGGGGAGAACGATCAAACCCTTTTTTCAAGGTATCGTGTACTTCTTGTGAAGTGTGGGTAATCCAACAACTCCTTTGCTTCTCTAGTTTTGACTGGCCCAAGAAACTGAATTGCCCAGGGTCTTCGTCGCCCGGCTGTTCTTCCATGAGATTAAAATCGATGGTTCTACCGTCTATTCTCGGTGGTGTACCCGTCTTCATTCTACCCGCTTCAAAGCCTAATTGAATAAGCTCTTCAGTAATGCCAATGCTTGCTCTTTCGCCGGCTCTACCACCACCAAAATTTTGGTCTCCTACATGGATTAAACCGTTCATAAATGTACCGCTAGTAAGAACTACGGTATGTGCCTCGAAAGTCATTCCTAAAGCAGTTTTTACCCCGTGAACGGTACCGTCAGAAACCAGCATTCCAGTAACCATGTCTTGGAACATGCTCAAACCTTCAGTTTCTTCAAGCAGGTCTCTCCAATACTGTGCAAAGAGCATTCGGTCGCTTTGAACACGAGGACTCCACATGGCAGGTCCTTTGCTTCTGTTCAGCATTCTAAACTGAATCATACTCTTGTCTGTAATTGTGCCTGAACCACCTCCTAAAGCGTCTATCTCCCTGACTATCTGTCCTTTAGCTACTCCGCCCATCGCTGGATTACAGCTCATTTGGCCAATGGTCTGCATGTTCATCGTTATCAGTAGCACTTTAGCACCCATCTTAGCAGCACAGTAACTAGCCTCACAGCCAGCATGACCGCCACCGACAACAATTACATCATATTTTTCATCTAGAACCATCCTACAGTCGGTCTAAAATTTCATTTTCTTTTGATCGCATTATAGCTTTCTCTTCGTCGGTTTTGTCACCAAATCCTACCAAATGAAGTATGCCGTGGGCGACAACTCTATTTCGTTCTCTCTCCAAAGGCTCATCATTCTGCTTAGCATTATCTTCTATTCTATCCTCACTTATAAACAGCTCACCAGATATCTTGTTTCGACGCGTGTAATCAAACGTGATAATGTCTGTATAGTAATCGTGATTCAAGTGCTTTCTGTTTACTTCTAAAAGCTCTTCATCGTTCATCCAATGAATATATATATCACCAAACCTCAGGTCTTGATATATATTTTCAAATACAGATATGATATGTGCTTCTACAGGAATCAACTTACTTCTTTTTCAACACCGGCAAAGGTAAGTCGCTTACGGTATTGTTTGAGGGTTTAATAATAATCTCTGTCCCAGTCTCAGAACTAGACTCGTCCCCAGTATTAGCCTTGCGGTCCTGTCCTTGTTCTTCCTTTTGAAATTCTGAATCAAAACTTTCCCATAATCTATTTTCGAACTCACTTTGACTTTCGTTCTCATTCGGTGTCCCAAATAGAAGTTGTCTTTTTAATTCTTCCAGTTTTTGAGATTGTAAACCATCACCTAATTCTTTTAACCCATTTAACTTATTGTCTATTTCTTTGAGGAGTTCCTTGGTGCCTTTTCCTTGTTCGCCTGGTGTTTTACCCTCTTCCGCCGGCTTTCTAGAAACGCCTTTTTTGCCTGGTTTTTTACCCTGACTCTTGCCGGATTCTGAGCCTTTCTTCTGTGAAGGTTTGTTTCCTTTATTACCCTTACTGGGTTTACCTGTTTGACCTGGTCGGCCTTTCTTGCATTCCTTTTTAGAACTGGCTAAAGATTGTTTTTCGCTCTGTAGTATGTCGTAAAGAACGGCGTTTAGATCGTTTAATGCAGTAACCATATAAGCGGTTTTAACTTCAATATTTTTAGCAAGTAAAAGCGCCGACTCTAATTCTTTTACCGCATTAGTAATAGATATAGAAACGTCATTTAATACCCTACCCAGCATAGGATCAGTAA
>JACESW010000077.1 GCA_013911625.1 Cryomorphaceae bacterium
AATTACTATTGATTCAAGAAGGTCCTAATATTTGGACGCTACGCACTAAAATTCCGGAGGGTGCCGAGGTTATGGTTGGCGACCAAATCATCCAACCTACACTAGACGAAGAAGGCTATGCAGAAATGACTGACCGCGAAGTCGTCATACGCTGGTAATGTGGTAATATTGTCAAATGAATTGGATATCAACAATAGGTATCGTAGCGGCGGTGTTGACCACCTCGGCATTTGTACCGCAAGCATGGAAAATCATCAAGCAGCGAAAGGTGAAAGACCTCAGCTTGACCATGTATATCATGATGTTCACGGGCCAATTTTGCTGGCTCATCTACGGACTGAGCATAGGTGACTTTCCATTGATCTTTGCAAACGTAATTGGGTGCAGTCTAACCGGCACCATTTTAGGCTTCAAACTCTTTTTAAAAGATTAAAGTTTGTCGAAGACTTTTGGCACAAACTTTGACGATTAGCGGAACAAAATTGGACCTCAATCCTTAATAGGTTAGAAAACCTCCGCATTATGAAGAAATGGCTTGCCTTCCTAGGACTAGCATTCACCCTAACTACTCAGGCTCAGAACGTTACTCTGAGCGGATACATCCGCGACGCGGCGAGTGGTGAAGAATTAATCAGCGCCTCTATTGTCAACGAAAGCAGACAAGGAACCGTGACAAATATTTACGGCTTCTACTCCTTGACTCTGCCTGCAGGTGAATACACATTTACCATCAGCTACATTGGTTACGAGACGATGACCAAAAAAATCAATTTAAACGAGAGTCAGACGGTCAATTTTGAACTGAAAGAAGCGACCAATGAGTTGCAAGAGGTTCAGGTGACGGCCAAAAAGCTCGACGAGAATTTGAATCGTGCAGAAATGTCAACAACACAGTTGACGGCCAAGCAGATAAAAACCATTCCTCAGTTCTTGGGAGAATTTGACGTTATCCGTTCGATCACACTACTTCCTGGTGTTACAACGGTTGGGGAAGGCGCCTCTGGATTTAATGTACGTGGTGGTAAAACCGATCAAAACCTCATCTTGTTGGATGAAGCACCCGTCTATAACTCTTCACATATTTTCGGGTTCTTCTCGGTGTTTAACGGAGATGCCGTTCGTGATTTGAAACTATATAAGGGTGGTATTCCAGCACCCTTCGGCGGTCGCCTTTCTTCAGTATTGGACGTTCGTCAAAAAGAAGGTAATACAAAGGAATACGGCGGCACTGTGGGTTTAGGACTACTCTCTTCTCGAGTGATGTTCGAAGGTCCTATTGTTCAGGATAAAGCGAGCTTCATGATTGCCGGACGTCGTTCGTACCAAGATTTACTACTACGCTTGGCACCAGATGATGATATCAACAGCATCATCGCAAACTTCTACGACCTCAATGCCAAGGTCAATTACAAATTCAGCGACAAAAGCAGATTATTCTTGAGTGCCTACTACGGCAAAGATGCTTTCGGCGTTCCTGGACTTGTGAAATTTAACTGGGGGAACCTCGGTCTAACAGGACGTTGGAATTATCTCATTAACGATAAGCTCTTTTTGAATGTTAGTACCATTTATTCTGACTACGATTACGCCATTGGCTTCGACTTCCCTACAGTACAGGTAGATAACATCGCCTACATTAATAATCAGAACAATAAGGTTGCCTTTAGCTGGTTCCCTAATGCCAAACACCAAGTTAATTTCGGTGGTGAGGCCGTTATCTACGACTTCGAACCGTTTAGCGTGAACGCCAACTTCGCCGATAGCAATATTGCAGACATCAGTATTGAGTTACAGAACGAATATGCCGTGGAGCCTGCATTTTACATTGAAGACAACTGGAAAGTAAATAACCGATTAACTATTCGTGGTGGGCTGCGCTACAGTTCTTTCTACAACGTGGGTGCTCGTGATGTAGTCAATTACAACCCAACTTCTGCAGGTACTTATAGAAACGATCGCATCATCGATACCACTAGCTTCGGCAGCGGCGAGATTATCGCAGCATTTGACGGCTTGCAAGGATTAGAACCACGTCTGGGAATCAACTACAAGAGCAGCGAGAATAGCGCGATTAAGTTCAGCTACAACCGCATGCGCCAGTACATCCACTTAATCTCAAACACCACCTCATCACTCCCTATTGATACTTGGAGACCTGCGGGCAACTACATCAATCCAGGAACTGCGGATCAAGTTGCTGCCGGAGTAAACCGCAACTTCAAGGATGGTGAATGGCAGCTTAGCATTGAAACCTACTACAAAAGCTTACGTGACCTTGTCGACTACAAGAACGGAGCTCAACCAACCGGTGTCGACAACATCGAAGTAGATTTAATGACGGGTCGTGGACGTAGCTACGGTGTGGAGGTGCAGCTGGATAAAAAAGTCGGCGCACTCACAGGTTGGATTGCCTATACTTACAGCCGATCTGAGCTTCAGGTTGATCTCGGCGCTACCCCCGACGAGTGGATCAACTTCGGCGAGTGGTACGCTGCAGCACAAGATAAACCGCACGATTTTGCGCTGGTTGCAGCCTACGCTTGGAAGCCAAACATCAGTTTCTCAGGGTCATTCATTTACCAGACGGGTAAGCCCTACACCTACCCTGAAGCAAAAAGTGAATTTGACGGCATACTTTACCCGTTCTCACTCACGAGAAACAATGCTCGTACTCCAGCTTACCACAGATTGGATTTAAGTATGGATGTAAAGATTCCAAATAAGAAGGATCGTGATTGGGAAGGCAGTTGGAATTTCGGGGTGTACAATGCCTATGCTCGAAAGAATGCCTTTAGCATCTTCTTTGAGGAAGTATTAGACGACGATGGCAACGCCACAGGAGAGACAAAAGCTACGCAGCTCAGCATCTTCGCTACAGCCATCCCTACCATTACCTACACATTAAACTTTTAATCGGCCATGAAAAAACTACTTATACTACCGATTATCGCTCTATTCTTCGCCTCATGTGAGACGGACGTTACAGATAAAGTACGAACTGATGCCTACAACAGTACTTCAGCAGTAAGTATCGCTGGTGCTATCACAGATGTAGATACTATGGGAACTTATGTTGATTTGAGGCTGAGCAACCCCTACCTTGATAACGGTGCATTTACCGGAATTGAAGGCGCTACGGTAACCTTATTTGATGGCGACTCTACCTTGGGTACCCTAACCGAGGTAAGCAGTGGACGTTATGAGAATCTCGATTACTTGAGCATTCCTGGACATTCATACCGCGTAGAGGTGGTTGTTCCCTCAACCTACGGCGAGGCTGCAGGCACTTGGGAAAGCACCCTAGACCGTTGCAACGAGCCGTTTACCCTGCTCGCTCCACTCTTCCCTATCCTCGAAGGCGATTCGATCTACTACGACTACAGAGTGGATGATACAGTGAATTACAAAGATGCCGATTCAGCTTTCTATAGCCCCTATCAGTTCTTTAACGACCCTGCTGGTGCTGGGAATGCTTACTGGGTAAAATCCTACTCGACCACAAAGGTCTATGCACCCAACGGATTGATTGGGCCATTTGAGCCTCAAGAGACTGAAATAAGTCTTGCGTCGAGTATCAATATCTATAACGACGAGCAGTTCATCGAAGGGCCACAAATTGGCCGATTAAACTTCGTTGGCCCTCCATACACAGTATACCGCGACACCTTAATCAACTTCGTTTTCGAAACACGCACCATCTCCATGGACCTGTTCGACTACCTCACTATCATGACCAACAACGTCAATAGTGGCGGTCTTTTCGCAGTGCCTTATAGTCCACAGATTGGAAATATTCGCAGACAAGATGATACAACCGTCTTCGGATTGGGATATTTTTACGCAACTTCAGTTAGATTTGATAGCGTAACTATGTTTCACCCGTTCTAATGGATAAAATTCACTGGGCAAGCCAATGGCTCGCCAACCAAAATATTGACGAACGTTACATCGAGTGGACAGCACTCGGTATTGACGTTGTTTTATTAACCCTTCTTTCATTATTGGCCGATTTTGTTTCGAGGCGCATTCTCGTGAGCATCATCCATGCTGCCGTAAAGCGGACGAAAGCAACCTGGGACGATTACTTCTTCGAGCAAAAAGTTTTCAAGGGTCTGGCGCACTTAGTTCCTGCCGCCATTGTATTCAATAGCCTAGCGTATATTCTGAGCGACGTGCCGCGAATGATTCCCTACTTTGAAAAAGCTGTCGTTGTATACATTCTACTTTTGGTCGTAACGGTGGTTAACCGGACGTTGCGTGCATTGGAAAATTGGCTCAGTCAAAACGAGAAGTACACCAATACTCCCATCCGCACCATTTCACAGGTAGTACGCTTGTTGGCCTTCTTTGGTGCAGCCATAGCACTAATATCCATTCTAACAGGCACTTCAGCAGGAGCGATCCTCGGGGCTTTTGCCGGTACTACAGCCATCCTCATATTGGTTTTTCAAGACAGCATCAAAGGTCTTTTAGCCAACTTCCAGATTCATATGTACGACCTTGTCAAGGTGGGCGATTGGATCACCTTTTCCAAATATGGTGTCGACGGCGATGTATTGAGCATAGACCTGACTACCGTTAAGGTGAAGAACTTTGACAAGACGGTAAGCACTGTACCGGCTACGGCCTTTGTGCAAGACAGTTTCGTGAATTGGCGCGGTATGTCAGAGAGCGGTGCTCGACGCATCAAGCGAAACATTCACATCGACATCACTTCCATTCGTCACCTCGATGAAGGTCTGATGGATGCACTAAAGGAAATCGATCTAATTGCTGCGTTTATGAATAAACGCCAAGGGGAGATTGATACCGACAACGCAAATAAAGACATTAAAGGTGCTAGCCTACTGAACGGACGTCGCCAAACTAACATTGGTCTGTACCGAAAGTACATTGAATTCTATCTGAGCAATCATAGCGGCATCAACAACGACTTCACGCTCATGGTACGTCAGTTGCAACCCACCACCGAAGGAATACCTATCGAGGTGTACTGCTTCACTGCGACCACGGATTGGGCGGTTTACGAAGGCATCATGTCGGACATTTTCGACCACCTCTATGCGGCTACGCGCCACTTTGATCTCGCACTCTACCAGAAGCCTACCGGTGCGGATGTAAGAGCCATTTCAGGGAAATAGACGAAGAAAAAATTGACATAAACAAACACCCCCGCGGCTGCGCCGCGGGGGTGTTTTATATCCTAGAATTTGCTTTGACTTAACTCAGAGCTTCTTCCATGTAACTTTCAATAGGCTCACAAGTACATACAAGGTTACGATCGCCATAGGCATCGTCCACACGACGTACAGTTGGCCAGAATTTATTGTCACTTACAAATGGGAGTGGGAATCCAGCTTTTGAGCGTGTGTACGGGAAGTTCCAATCGTCCCCACAGATCATGTGCTGCGTATGTGGCGCATTCTTCATCACATTATTTACTGCATCCGCATCTTCGTTTTCAATCTCAGCGATCTCTGCACGGATGCTTAACATCGCATCACAGAAACGATCTAGCTCGGCAATACCTTCACTTTCGGTAGGCTCTACCATCACTGTACCTGCAACTGGGAAACTTACTGTCGGTGCGTGGAAACCGTAGTCCATTAATCGCTTCGCAATGTCTGTTACCTCGACACCTGCATCGCGTTTAAACGGACGACAATCCAAGATCATCTCGTGCGCACAACGGCCATTTTCACCCGTGTACAATACATCGAACGAGCCTGCTAGGCGCTCCTTAATATAGTTGGCATTGAGGATCGCATATTTGGTGCTGTCCGTCAACCCTTCGCTACCCAGCATCTTGATGTAGGCATAAGAAATCAAGAGGATCAATGCAGAACCCCAAGGTGCTGCTGAGATGCTTGAAATACCATGTTCCCCGCCCATTTCGATCACATCGTGTTTCGGAAGGAACGGTGCAAGGTGTGCGGCACAACAAATTGGCCCCATACCTGGACCACCGCCACCGTGAGGAATGGCAAAGGTCTTGTGCAAGTTCAAGTGACATACGTCGGCACCAATGAGTCCCGGAGAAGTCAATCCTACCTGGGCGTTCATGTTGGCACCGTCCATATATACTTGGCCACCGTGCTCATGAATGATGCTCGTAATTTCCTTGATGCTTGATTCAAACACGCCGTGCGTAGATGGATATGTGATCATCAAAGAGCTCAAGTTATCGCTGTGCTGCTCTGCTTTCGCTCTTAGATCGTCTACATCAATATTTCCGTGCTCGTCACAACCTACAACCACCACCTTCATCCCGGCCATAACCGCTGAAGCTGGATTCGTACCGTGGGCTGACGATGGGATAAGTGCAATGTTTCTGTGGTGGTCGCCGTTCGCATGGTGGTACGCACGAATGACCATGAGACCTGCATACTCGCCTTGGGCTCCAGAGTTTGGCTGCAAAGATGTCGCTGCAAATCCAGTGATCTCAGATAAATCTCTTTCAAGCTCTTCGATGACCTGCATGTACCCTGCCGCTTGTGCAGTTGGGACGAAAG
>JACESW010000078.1 GCA_013911625.1 Cryomorphaceae bacterium
TCGATTGGGCTTGGAAAGCTACAGAACGGGGTCACTGTTTTTCTTGCTTTCACGGATTGTTGGTGCGGCGGCCCGATTGTACATCGTTTCCATGGTCGTTCAAGTGCTCATCTGCGATGCATTGGGAATACCATTCGTGGTTACTGCGGTATCCATACTGCTACTCATTGCCATCTACAGCGCCTCAGGAGGCATCGCCACCATTGTTTTCACAGACACGCTTCAAACCACCCTAATGCTTCTAGCAGCGGTCATGGCTTTTTACTTTGTCGGCAAGGCCGTCGTTCCTGCCGATAGTAGTTATATAGAGTTTCTTTCTGGACACCCAGACTGGCGTTTTGTGGAGTTGACTGGCCCCAAAGCCTGGTGGCGTCAATTGCTCGGTGGTGCATCTATTGCCATCGCTATGACAGGGCTCGACCAAGATATGATGCAGAAAAATCTTACTGTGAAACGCCTGAAGGATGCACAAAAGAACATGGTGCTGCTTGGCGGTGCATTGCTCGTAGTGAATTTGTTGTTCCTTTCGTTGGGTATCTTTTTGACTGAATTTGCAGCGAATACAGGCATCACTGCTACAGGAGATAAACTCTTCTCGGCCATCGCCATGCATCCATCACTACCTACAGCACTGCCTGTAGTATTCTTCCTTGGTCTTCTAGCTGCAGCTTTCTCTAGTGCGGACAGTGCACTTACCTCATTAACTACTGCATTCTGTATCGACTTTTTAGGCATGAAGTCCAACGGGTCTACCAAGGTGCGCACAAGAGTTTATGTAGGGTTCATGCTAGTCCTTTTGGTGGTAATGCTTTTGATTTACTCCTTGAAATCGGAGAGTATTATTAGCACACTCTTTACCGCTGCTGGCTATACCTACGGTCCATTAGTTGGGCTCTTCAGTTTTGCCTTGTTGTTTAACCGCAAGATCAAGGGATGGGCTGTACTTGCTATTTGTATCGCAGCGCCAATCGTCGCGTATCAAATAAGCCTATGGGCACCCCAGTTGGGATACGCCATAGGCTTTGAATTACTAGTATATAATGGCCTGCTCACCTTAGTAGGATTGCTGGCGATCAGCAAGCGCGCTTAAAGCTTACTCACATTTTGAGTTACAGTTCCCGCGCTCGTGCGTACTTGCACCGTGTACATTCCTGCTGGTAGGCTACTGAGATCCAAACGAACAGTTTCACTTAGCGCTGCATAGGTAGAGCGTTGCAACAGGGTACCTATCATTGAATAGATTTCAATAGATGCTTCACCCAAATCACCACCAGTTGCGATGCTCAGAATGTCATTGGTTGGGTTTGGATAGAAGACCATTGGCATCGCGCCTTCCTCATCCAGTCCGATATTGTTGAAGGTGGTGATTGTGCTATCTACCCCACAATCTGTCGTGACAATCAGTTTTACTGTGTATGAACCATTTGCAGCATAGGTGTGCTGTGGGTTTTGTTGGTTGCTTGAATTTCCATCCCCAAAGTCCCAGAACCATGCGGTTGGTGCAGGTGTAGAGTTGTCTTGGAAATTGTAGGTCAAACCACCTGCAAGTCCTAAAGTAAACTGTGGACGTAGCTTCGGCCCTGGAACGAGCAATGCTGAATCTGCAACAAATGTGTTTTCATTGTAGTACACATACTCGAGGTAATAGTCCGTTGCTGAGGTGAGGGTAGAGGTATGAGCGCCCATCCCCATAAAGGTATTTACAATAGATGAACCTTGACGATTCAAACTAAAGTTCCCCGCTAACGTAGTATCCGTGCTGTTCAAGGCAAAGTTGAACGGCTCGTCTTCACAAATTAAAGAAGGTACGTCTAACGTTGCCACAGAAGGTGTGCCTGCGAGGTCAATCACACGGATATTGTCGAGGTACAAGTTGTTACCATAGCCACAAATACCTACAAATTCGAATTGGACATTATTAGAAGTAAGGTTTGATAAACTCACAGTATCTGTTCTCCAATCTGAAGGATCATTCGGTACAAACGTTGAGGTGCTCGTTCCTGCTGTGCTGAGGTCAGCACCGGCTTTCAGGTAAAGCGTATCAAAGGTGCTCCCACAATCGTCACTAACAACGACTGCAAGCTGGTCGAAATACGAGGTTGAATATGGCGCGTAGCTCACGTCAAACATCAGGGTAGGGTTGGTATACCCGCTGATGTCAAACTTTGGACTCAATAGACCGTCTGTTGTTCCAACGGAATTGTAATTGTAGTAGCCCATATACATGACACCGGTCTTAGCTCCTGTAGGTCCATCTACATCACCACGAGTCCAGGTTGTTCCATTGTCCGCATTACGCACGGTGAAATCACCAAGGCTGTTCGTCGTAAATGTTTGTACAATCGGCAAGCTCGGCAATGCACTTACTACGATTTCGTTGGTTTTTGTGATGGTGTCACTGCCGTAGGTATTCGTTGCAACGAGCGTCACCGTATAACTGCCCAACGCACTAAAACTAACCTGCGGGTTTTGTGAGCTAGCAGAAGTACTGTTGACAAAGCTGAATGTGTTTGGAGTAATGGTCCAATTCCAGCTTGTTGGCGACTTCGCACTTTGATCCAGCAGAGTCATTGGAGCATTTAAACACGGCGTTGAAGTTGAAGCAGTAAAGTCCGCAATAGGCGTTCCTATTTTATCTTCAATCGCAATGTTATCAATCGCGACATCACTTTGGTAATCGTCTCCGGTGGTCCCGGTAAAGCGCAATAAAACAGTATCTCCTGTAAATGCACTGAGGTCGGTATTCACCGTCTTCCAGCTGTTGCCCTGATCACCACTCACGCTGAGAAGGGTGGTCCATGAAGTTCCGTCGAAAATCTCAACGAGTAGATCGCCCATGGTAGCGCCGTTCATGTGGTAGGCAAAATCTAGTTCTGGCGCGATAGCACCACTAAGATCAATACAAGGGCTGTACAATACAGCATCTTGGAAATTACAGTTGCCGGAACTCTCTAGGTAGAGGTATTTACCGCTGTTGCCAAAGCCTGATGAAGGTCCTGTGCCGTTTGAAGCGGTACCTCCACCATTGGTTCTCCAGTCGATATCATCTTCCGTACCGTTACTGAGGTTGGTCCAATCTCCGCCAAGGTTACATACCGTCGCCCCACAATTGGTATTGGTACCACAGTTGTTGAAAGTATTGAAGTTCTGGAGGAACGGCAAGCTGTACAATGAAGAATTCAAATAGGTAATGGTTTGATCCACTGTATCGTTTTGGCCGTTCATATCGCCACTAAGCTCTGTCCATGCACGGATAGAGCCGTTGCTTGTTCCGGACCAAGTGATTGGGTTAGGGAACACAAATACAGTATCCCCATAAGGGGCAACTGCGTCAAAAATGGTATCACGTACGATGTTGCCCAAGTATTCATAGGCCACAGGAAGTGTATCTAAGGTATTAGTAGAAGGGTTTCGAACTTGAACCGCTACGTCAATAATGCTGCTCTGACAGCTGCTTACAAATTGTGGATTCATTACTGCTTTCAGCTCTAGATCGCGCGGAAGTGGACAGTTCTGAGTACCACTTGGTAGATCAACTGCATAAGAACGCTTCCCTGGGGCGCCGTTGTAATTGGCTGAAGCACTGATCCACGTGTCCGTAGTTACTACGTAAGGGATAACCATGCTGTTGCTTGATGCAGTAAAGACGGAATCCATGTATTTCGTTCCCAAGATGTAGGCTGTATAATCGGTCGCAGAGGTCACTGGGTTAATAGTCACTTTCAAGCTGTCAGGACATACCCAATCAACGGTAAGACCTGATGCCTGCGGCATGATGGTCATCGGGCCTACCACGGAGGTGTCTCCGTTTTTAATCACACGCAAGTATGCGTCGTCGGTCGGGCTATTTGGTACAGTCCAGTTGGCCATACCTTGACCTGTGATCGGATTCAACGTAAGGTTGTTCCAGGAGCTTCCCCCGTTAGAAGAAAACTGCCAGCTAAGGCCGTTGGTTTCGCCGTCCCAGCGAACGACCATGGCTCCTGGGGTCAACGACTGACCGGTAAAAGGATAGGCGATTTTCATGCGCTCTACGGTGATATCGTACACTACATAAAAGGTTTGTGGCCCCTGTGGAACGTTGGTTCCGTAAACAGTGAGGCGGTAATCACCGCTGCTCGGTGCATCGAGAGTGACCTGCTCTGCATTGTTTAAGGTGTCCGTGGAACGTACCGCTAAGTTGTTTAGTGTAACGTTATTGGGTGTCGGGTTCAGTACCCAAGGCTGGTAGGTTGTTGAACCTGTCAGATCAGTTACTGTGAAGTCTAGATTGTTCACCAAAGCTTTAGAAGCAAAGGTCGATCCTTCCTTGTCTGTCCAGTAGAGCATTGCACGTAATTCACGTGCCCCGTTAGGTACGTTGATATCGTAGGTCAATGTATCACCCGTTGTAATAGAGTTAGTAAACCAAGCCGTGTCACGAATAGTTTTGATGGCACGACGTGCATTCACTCGTCCGTATCCGAAGATGAAATCTGGACCGTTGTTGCCCAAATCATCGGCCGTATTCATGGCAATGGCTTTCAATAAACCGCCAGTGGCAGTATCGCCTTGCAATTCGTCGTGGGCATTGTGGAGTACGGTAAAGAATCCGGCAACACCTGGTGCGGCCATAGAAGTACCCGTCTTAAAACCGTAGGTGTGTCCGTCAATAGTTGAGTAGACGTTGGTACCTACCGCAGCAAGATCCGGCTTAATACGTCCATCGGCAGCAGGGCCTCGGGACGAAGAAGGCGCAATAGCATCGAGGTATGTGATGTTGGCAGTAGCAACCACATTCTTTCCTTGTTTGTGGCCTCCAGTTACATTCCCCCATTGGGAACCTGCACCGTAACCACAATTCGAGCCATTGCTATTTCCAGCGCTAAAGACGTGCATCAACGCAGGGTTGTCGCGAACGTCTTTGTCCATTTGTTGAGCGTACGCAGTGTAACCTGCATTACAACCGTTTGAGTACGAACTGTTGGTCACGCGAATGCCGTACAGTGAATAGTGGTTGTCAATATTGCTGAGGTTTTGCGGATAATCGTAGTAGACCATGGTGGCACCTGTCGCATTACCGGCACCGTCTGGGTCGATATTACCTGCGGCAAAGACAGTTCCCGCTACGTGGTCGCCATGGTCACCAATAGAGTTACCCGCTAATGAGGTAAGACGTCCACGGTAATCGTCGTGTGGGCCTATATCGCCATCATCACCAACACCGACTACAACATTTTCACCAGTAAATTCACCGTCTTGTTGCATGAAGGCAACTCGAGATGAAGCACGGCTGTTCTCATTTTCAATCGTTCCCGGCTCCTCAATCGCTTGAATAAACAATATATGAGGTTCCTTGGCCAATTTTTCCAAGTCCTTAATCTTCAAAGAAGCCGTGTACCAACCGTCTTGCAAAGGCAGCATCCCTTTGGTGTAACGTAGGGAGGTAGAGAATTCTGGAGCAGTTAAGAATTGGACAGCAATATTTCCATCGTTTAGGACAGCCCAAGAAGGGATATCTCCGATGCTCAATGGGCCGTCTAATTTCATCCGTGGTGTCCATGCGGTAAATGCACGAACTCCCGCTGCCTTGAGATCTGAAGCACTCACGCCTTTTGGTAGACGTACCTCAAATGCGTTCTCAGGTAAATAATGGAAGAGTTCTACACCTAAATCCACCAATGCTTTTTTATCTTCGGCAAGCACTGCGTGATCCCACAAAGCAACCCCGTATGTTGGGCTGCTGCTTTGAATTTGAAGGTAGCTGCCTTCAGTTAAGTTGTAGGTGCCCGATTTTAAATTCAACTTTAATTGGGCGTTGGCGGTTACAGAAATAGCGGTGATTAATACGAGTAAAAATCTCTTCATATGTCAGTTAGAAATTGGACTACTAAGATAACATCCAAACCTTGTATTGTTCAGGTATTGGTGCTAGTCTTTACTATGGCTTCTGTGAATCAAGTAGTTGCGCAATACAAGCCCCTCGATAAAAGCCAGACTTTGGCTGAAATGCAGCGCTTCGCTTCGGGTAAAAGGGTGCTTTATATGGCAGCTCATCCAGACGATGAAAACACCCGTTTGATTGCTTGGTTGTCCAACGCCTTAGATGCAGAAACCACTTATTTATCGCTCACTCGAGGTTCGGGCGGACAGAATTTGATCGGCGACGAGCTTGGAGCTGAGCTCGGTGTGATTCGTGAACATGAACTACGTGCCGCACGCAGCGTCGACGGTGGGAACCAACGTTTTACAGATGCCTTAGATTTCGGATATTCTAAAAGTGTGGACGAGGTGTGGACCAAATGGGACCACGACGATTTGCAGCTACAAACGGTGCGCACTATTCGTGAACTCAAACCGGATTTTATCATTACGCGATTCCCTCCAGACGAAAGGGCCGGCCACGGCCACCA
>JACESW010000079.1 GCA_013911625.1 Cryomorphaceae bacterium
GTATCTATCAAATCAATATCCTCTGGCTTCGGCGAAGTGAACGGGTGGTGCATCGCGTGGTAACGCTCTGTTTCATCGTCCCATTCTAGCAACGGGAAGTCCATTACCCATAACGGAGCGAATTCTTCAGGATTTCTCAATCCCATTTCTTCTGCAATATGCAAACGCAATTCAGAAGTGGCCTTACGCGTCAAACGCTCTTCACCTGCCAAAATCAAAATCAAATCGCCTGGCTTCGCATCCGCAGCTTTTGCCCACTGCGCTTGCTGCTCCTGCGTGTAGAATTTATCTACAGAACTTTTGTAGGTACCGTCCTCATTGACTTTACAGTACACCATACCCTTCATGCCGATATCTGGGCGCTTCACCCAATCGGTCAACTTATCGATCTGCTTACGTGTCCACGAAGCAGCGCCTGGTACAGCGATACCCAATACCGTTTCGGCTTGGTCAAAGACCATGAAACCTAGGTTTTGAGTAAGTGCATTTAGGTTGGCCAATTCCATCCCGAAACGGATGTCCGGCTTATCATTTCCATAGCGCTCCATCGCCTCTGCATAGGTCATACGCGGCACGCTATTAATGTCAACACCTTTCACGTCTTTCAACAAGTGAAGCAACAATCCCTCGAACGTATTCAAGATATCTTCTTGCTCTACAAAGGCCATCTCACAGTCAATCTGTGTAAACTCTGGCTGACGGTCTGCACGTAAATCTTCGTCGCGGAAACAACGCGTGATCTGGTAGTACTTATCGTACCCACTAACCATCAAAAGTTGCTTGAAGGTCTGCGGGCTCTGCGGCAAAGCGTAGAACTTGCCCTCTTGCATGCGCGAAGGCACTACGAAATCTCGTGCACCCTCTGGGGTAGATTTGATCAAGAACGGAGTCTCAATATCCATAAAGCCTTGCTCGTCCAAATACTTGCGTACCTCGATGTTCACGCGGTTACGAAGCGCCAAATTGCGCTGTAATGGGCCACGACGCAAATCCAAGTAGCGGTACTTCATACGAAGCTCTTCTCCGCCATCACTTTCTTCTTCTATGGTAAACGGAGGCGTATTTGCTGCGTTCAATACAACGAGCTTGGCACTTTTAATCTCCACATCACCGGTAGGCATGTTGGCATTCTTGCTGTGACGCTCGATCACCTCACCTTCAATTTGTACCACCCACTCGCGGCCTAGTTTTCTTGCTTCCTTCAACAAATCGGCATCCCACTCCTCATTAAAAGCAACCTGAGTAATTCCGTAACGATCACGTAAATCCAAGAAAGTCATCCCCCCTAATTCGCGCGAGCGTTGTACCCAACCTGCAAGAGTTACTGTTTGTCCAATATGTGCGGCGCGCAATTCGCCACAAGTATGTGATCTGTACATGGTACTAATTGTTTGAACCGCAAAAATAGCCAAACTTGTGGGCCAATTCCCTATTTTGCGTGGAAGATGATAGACCTTAATGATCACAGCATATTTATGAAGGCTGCGCTTGTAGAAGCTCAGCAAGCCGCCAGCGAGGGTGAAGTCCCCGTAGGCGCCGTAATTACTGCTGGCGGCCGCATTATCGCACGTGCCCATAACCTCACCGAAAGACTTACGGATGTCACTGCACATGCAGAAATCCAAGCCATCACCGCAGCTTCGAACTATTTAGGTGCCAAATACCTCCAAAAATGTACCCTTTATGTGACCCTCGAGCCCTGCCCAATGTGTGCCGGCGCCCTTTTTTGGTCGCAGATAGGCCGAGTCGTTTATGGCGCGAGTGACGCCAAACGCGGCTTTAAAGAGCACGGTGGTGAATTGCATCCGAAGACCGAAATTATCTCAGGAATTATGGAAGAAGAGTGTGGCAATATCATGACCCAATTCTTCCAACGCAAACGCAAATAGGCGCATGAACCTTAGCACCATAGACCTCGCGGTCCTTATCTCATTGCTGGCAGCCACAGTCCTTATCGGGATGTATTTCGGCCGCAGTAAGAAATCATCCATTAGCGAATACTTCCTTGGCGGTAGGTCATTGCCTTGGTACATCGCCGGTATTTCTATGGTCGCAACCACCTTCGCCGCTGATACACCGTTGGCCGTTACAGAGCTGGTTGGGCAGTACGGTATCAGTGGAAACTGGCTTTGGTGGAACTTGCTCGCAGGGGGCATGCTGACCACAGTCTTTTTTGCCCGATTATGGCGTCGCTCAGGACTCACCACTGAGGTGGAGTTCATTGAATTTAGATACTCGGGCAGGCCCGCTGCCTTACTTCGTGGCTTCAAGGCTTTATACCTCGGCGCCTTTATGAATGTCCTAATCATGGGATGGGTAAATGTCGCCATGATTACCCTGCTCCAAGGGTTTTTTGGATTGACCTATAACGAAGCTTTCCTGTGGACCGGAGCAGCGTTGTTAGGCGTAGTCGTTTATGTAAGTTTTAGTGGCTTGAAAGGAGTGGTGTATACCGATGTGTTCCAATTCCTTCTCGCCATGGCGGGCTCTATTGCTTTGGCCATTTATGTCCTGGACGCTCCTGAGGTGGGTGGTGTTGCCGGTCTCAAAGCTGCCTTGCCTGAAGAATCGTTCAAATTCCTCCCGTCCATCAGCGGTGAGGCTTCAAGCGAGGGCAGTTACCAAATAACCTTGGCTTCTTTCTTGGCGTTCTTTGGAATGGTTTGGTGGACCTCATGGTACCCTGGTGCAGAGCCCGGTGGAGGCGGCTATAGTGCACAGCGAATGCTTGCTACCAAAGACGAACGCTCTTCTTTTCTAGCCAGCGCATTGTTCCAGATAGGCCACTATGCAGTACGCCCGTGGCCTTGGATTTTAGTGGCTTTGAGTGCCGTCGCTCTCTATGGATCAAAAGGGAATCCCGCAGAGGATATGCCTAGTTTTATCAGGTACGAAATGCTGGCCGGAGAGGCAGATTTTGAACCGATGAATGAAGCACAGGAGGAGGAATACCTAGCGTGGTCTCAAAGTTGGGGAGATGTATACGGAGAGCAATTGCCGCAGGCTGTGAAATACAACCAGGATTACCGCTTCGGCTACATCTTTATCATGCGTGACTTCTTACCACAAGGACTCTTGGGTATGCTCTTGGCCTCCTTCTTTGCAGCCTACATGTCGACCATGTCGACCCAATTGAATTGGGGGGCATCTTATCTCATTAACGACGGATACTTGCGTTTTATCAATCCCCATGCACCGAAGAAAACGAGTTTGAACATCTCGAAATTAACCACCTTGATCCTTGCAGTTTTTGGATTGTTGGTGACCAGCTTTATGGACAGCATCGCCGGTGTGTGGCAATTCATCATGGAATGTGGCGCCGGCCTAGGGCTCGTACTCATCCTTCGATGGTACTGGTGGCGCATCAATGCATGGACAGAGATTGCAGCTACCGTTGCACCTTTTGTTGGATATGCGGTAGCACACAGTGTGCTTGATTGGGCATTCCCGAACAGCTTCTTCTTTACCGTCGGGTTTACCACTGTGGCGTGGGTGGCAACCATGTACCTGACCACGCCAACACCGACCTATACACTTGTGGAGTTCTACAAGACTGTACAACCTGGTGGCGCATGGAAGCCTGTAGAAATGCGAATGGACCCATCAGAGAAGATTGAGGCCCCTTCTACACTGAAACTGTTTGTTTATTGGATCTTGGGAATTGGGATTGTGTACGGGGCCCTATTTTCTGTGGGAGCCCTAATTCTGCACTGAGAACCGAATCATTATGGTATAAAAAAGCCCGGCCGATGGCCGGGCTTTTTAGTGTCTGTATTTTCTGGATTAGCCAAGCGTACGCTTTACCTCAACCATTGCATAGGCTTCGACAACGTCGCCTACTTTGATGTCATTAAAATTGGCAATGTTCAAACCACATTCAAACCCTTGGCGAACTTCTTTCGCATCGTCCTTGAATCGTTTTAAAGAACCCAGTTTTCCTGTGTACACTACTACGCCGTCGCGGATTACACGAACATCGTGGTTGCGCTCGATCGTGCCTTCGGTAACCATACAACCTGCAATGGTACCCACTTTCGAGATTTTGAAGGTCTCGCGGATCTCTGCAGTACCCTTGATTTCTTCTTTCATCTCAGCACTCAACATACCCTCCATCGCATCGCGAACTTCGTTGATCGCATCGTAAATGATTGAGTACATTCTAATTTCTACATCCTCTTTCTCAGCAAGCTTACGTGCCTGTGCAGAAGGACGAACTTGGAAACCTACAACGATGGCATCGGACGCAGTTGCGAGTAGGATATCACTCTCAGAAATTTGGCCAACCGCCTTGTGAATGATGTTGACCTGAATTTCCTCAGTAGTGAGCTTCTGAAGAGAATCGGATAATGCTTCAACCGAACCATCCACATCACCTTTAAGGATAATGTTCAACTCTTTGAAATCTCCCACCTGAAGACGACGACCAATCTCTTCGAGGGTCATCTTCTTCTGAGAACGCACGCTTTGCTCACGCATCAACTGTAGACGCTTCGCAGCGATCTGCTTCGCTTCGCGCTCGTCGTCCATGATGATAAACTTATCCCCTGAGGTCGGGGCGCCGTCCAAACCTAGAAGGTTTACTGGCGTCGATGGACCTGCCACTTTGATGCGGTTGCCACGCTCATCGAGCATCGCTTTGACCTTACCTGAGTATTGACCCGCTAGAACGTAATCGCCAACTTTCATGGTTCCCGCTTGAATCAATGCCGTACACATGTACCCGCGACCTTTATCCAAAGAAGCTTCAACAATTGTTCCGCTTGCATTCTTATTAGGGTTTGCTTTGAGGTCGAGCATTTCTGCTTCTAGAAGTACTTTATCAAGCAGCTCTTCAATGTTCAGTCCCGTTTTCGCAGAAATCTGCTGACACTGGATAGAACCACCCCAATCTTCCACCAAGATGTTCTCTTGAGAAAGCTGCTCCATAATCTTGTTTGGATTCGCCACCTCACGGTCTACCTTGTTAATGGCAATGATTATTGGTACACCTGCTGCCTGAGCATGAGAGATTGCTTCTTTCGTTTGTGGCATTACGGCATCATCCGCTGCAACAACGATAATGGCAATATCCGTTACCTGTGCACCACGAGCACGCATCGCCGTAAAGGCTTCGTGACCCGGAGTATCTAAGAAGGTTATGGTCTGACCGGTGTGAACCTTCACGTTGTAGGCACCGATGTGCTGGGTAATACCCCCGGCCTCACCAGCAATTACGTTTGCTTTACGGATGTAATCCAAAAGCGACGTCTTACCATGATCAACGTGACCCATCACCGTTACAATCGGTGAACGTGGTTTCAAGTCTTCTTCCTTGTCCTCTTCTTCTTGGAATGTTTCCGTTACCTCTTCATCGACGAAGTTGACACCAAAGCCGAATTCTTCAGCCACCATCTCAAGCATTTCTGCATCAAGACGCTGGTTCATAGTTACCATAACGCCCACGCCCATCAAAGAGCCAATAACGTCATTGACGCTTACCTCCATCATGTTGGCAAGCTCAGTAACTGTAACGAATTCCGTTACCTTCAATACTTTGCTTTCCTCCGCGGCTTGAATGTCTCTGAGCTCCTCTTTTTCACGTCGCTCAGCACGCTTGTCACGGCGAATCTTAGCACCCTTGTTCTTCTTACCCGAAGTAAGTTTCTCTAGGGTCTCTTTAATTTGTTTTTGGATTTGCTCGTCAGTCAATTCCTGATTTTGAACTACAGGTTGATTGCGACGACCTTTCCCTTTACCGCGGTTTTGGTTATTTCCTCCCCGTTGGTTTCTGCTTCTAGGATCCGCTTGTGCCGGAGTGGCACCGCCCGGTCCTTGAGTTTTTATGCGTGTACGTTTCTTTTTCGGAGTCTTTGGCTTTTCCACCGGAAGTTCAATCTTCTGACCCGTGAACTTAGGACCGTCGATCTTAACATACTTGGTTTTGATTTCGGCATCAGCAGGCTTTGCCTCTTGTGCTTTTTCCTCAGCCTTTTTGGTTGGCGCCTGCTCTTGTATTTTCGCACCACCAGCTGACTTCTTAGGTCCCTTTTCTGTAGGCTTATGGCTCTTTTTCTCTGCTGGCGCTTCTGCTACTGCAGGCTTTGCCTTTTTCTTCGGCTTCTGAGCATCAAGATCAATCTTACCTCTGACTTTTAGGCCGCTTTCAGGTTCCTTTTGCGCAGGAGCTTCTGCTTTTTCTTCTGCCTTTGGCTCTTCTTTCGGTGCCTCAGCCACAGGTGCAGGTTCTTCCTTCGATGCCTCCACTACAGGAGCAGGAGCTTCAACT